>SDZZ01000881.1 GCA_004173255.1 Chitinophagaceae bacterium
CAGGACAACATTATTCACGGGAACATAGTAACTTGTCGCCCGGACAGCATGCTGCAAGCAAAGCCTTTACCTAAGCATTGAAATGAAAGAAATCCAGCAACCAAGAACGGTGAATGTGACCAGGTATGTGACACCCCTGCGGGAAGGTGGCTCATTGCCTGCCATAGCTGAAGCCGATGACGGGTTTTTATATGTACTGAAGTTCCAGGGCGCCGGCCAGGGTGTGAAGGCACTGATTGCTGACCTCATTGGGGGCGAACTGGCACGGGCTGCCGGATTGAAGATGCCGGAGATTGTATTTGCCATGCTCGACAGTGCATTCGGACGCACTGAACCGGATGAGGAAATCCAGGAACTGCTACGCAAAAGTGAAGGGCTCAACCTTGGTTTGCATTACCTCACCGGTGCCATCACATTTGACCCGGCCGTAAGTGCACCTGATCCATTGCTTGCTTCAAAAATCGTCTGGCTCGATGCCTACCTGACCAATGTGGACCGTACGGCCCGGAACACCAATATGCTGATGTGGCGGAAAGAACTGTGGCTGATCGATCATGGCGCCTCGCTTTATTTCCATCACTCATGGAACAACTGGAAAGAGCAGGCAGTGAAACCCTTTGCCATGATCAAAGACCATGTATTGCTGCCGTGGGCCACAGAAATGGAAGAGGCCGATCGCTGGTTCCATTCAGTGATTGACCGTGCGCTGCTGACTGCAATTGTAAACCTGGTGCCGGACAAATGGCTCGAAAACCACGACCCTGCCCTATCGATGGATGCCCTTCGCCAGGTCTACATCGACTTCCTTGAAACCCGATTGAACTCCTCCGCGATATTTGTAAATGAAATCAGGAATGCCCGAACAGCAATTATTTGAATACGCAGTAATCCGCTTTGTCCCCCGGGTGGAACGGGAGGAGTTTATCAATATTGGGGTAATCCTTTATTGCAAGTCGCTCCGTTTCCTGGAAGCAAAGGTTACAGTTGACCGGTCGAGGCTCGATTGTTTCTGTGCCGGCACCGATTGTGATGAACTGGAACGGCACCTGGC
>SDZZ01000327.1 GCA_004173255.1 Chitinophagaceae bacterium
TCCAGTTATTTTTATTTGACCCCGATAAACAATACACCTACGTCAGCAAACTGAGCGGTGGTGAAAGACGCCGACTGCACCTGCTGTCGGTCCTCTTCCGCAATCCCAACTTCCTGGTGCTGGATGAGCCCACCAATGACCTTGACCTTCCGACACTAAGTGTGCTGGAGAATTTCCTTGGCGAGTTCCCGGGTTGCTTACTGA
Source organism: Chitinophagaceae bacterium (assembly GCA_004173255.1). Taxonomy (GTDB): domain Bacteria; phylum Bacteroidota; class Bacteroidia; order Chitinophagales; family Chitinophagaceae; genus JBEVJC01. Next base: position 205 of record SDZZ01000327.1, read on the forward strand.
TTGTTTCGCACGACCGTTACTTCATGGACCGCCTGGTCGATCACCTGTTTGTGTTCGAAGGCGAAGGCAACGTGCGTGATTATCCGGGCAACTACAGCCAATACCGGCAGGCGATCAGGGACCAGGTACCGTTCACCGATGTGCGCTCACTGTTGACGGAAAAACCTGAAGCTGCCAAACCGGCGTCTTCATCCGTGCCAGCAACGGGCAACACCGCGGTGGCTGAAAAGAAACGACTCTCCTTCAAGGAAAAACGCGAGTTTGAACAACTGGGGCAGGAAATAGCCGACCTGACGAAGGAAAAGGCTGAGGCAACCGGGAAACTCAACAGTGGCGGGACAGATTTTGCCGAACTGGAAAAGCTGTCCAACCGCATTGGTGAGATCACGCAGCTGCTCGATGAAAAAGAACTCCGCTGGCTCGAACTGAGTGATATGGAGAACAGCTAGGTCTATTTGTTGCAAACAGAATAGAAAGTTGACTCCGCGATAGAACACTTAAATACAGTGTTTTAAAAACGCTATGCACCCGTTATCCACGCCGCGCACAAATATTTCTGGCCAAAAGTTTGCAAACCAGAATATCGGAGACTAGTTTAGCACTCGCTTTCTCCTCCTACATCCTGCGACAAAAACAACCAAAGATTCCAGTATCCTGCCATTGTTAATTTAAATCGGTTTACCGGACATGAGCAGGAATTTTTCAACAGATCAGCAACTGATCGACCAACTTTTACAGAACGACACCGTAGCATTCGAGGAACTTTACCGCCGCTACTGGCACAATCTCTATTCTTATTCACTTAAGAAATTGCATTCGTCCGATGATGCCCGCAAAATCGTGCGCAAAATCTTTGTTGACCTTTGGGAAAGAAGACATACAACACCTTCCGACTTTTCTATTTCACAACACCTGTATTCACATGTACGGATGGCCGTGGTAGAATGCCTGAACGAACGTCTTAACAATGCGGCCGACCAGGAACTGATTGCAGAAACACTACTGAACAGTTTCAGTACAAAAGCCCTGGAACCTGCACGCCGACCGGTTGAATTACGTAATGAAGGTGAAACTGTTTTCCTGAACCAGCGCGTACAGGCAGATGAGGTGCACCCGAAGTACAATCCATTTAGTGTGAAATGGCTGGCCGAACTGGTGTCGGTTAAAACACACTCTTAATATTAATCCCCCACCCTACAAAAAGAACAATATGAAAACGGAAATTTTACACAAAAAACTGGAGCGGTACCTCAATGGTGAATCGATGCCAGCAGAGATCCGCCAGATCCAGACATGGTTGTCGGTTCCCAATGAAGAGGAAAAACAACTGACAAAAGAAGAAAAAGACCAGCTTGGTGCCGATATTCTGGCCGAAATAAAGGAAGCAACTGCGTATCCGCTGTTTTACCCTGGAAGCGAAAAGCAATGGTGGCAGAAAGCGGTTGCGGCTTTCTTTTAAATCAATAATTAGTTTTGAGTTTTTGAGAACCCTTCTATCGAAGGGTTCTTTTTTTGCGAAAGTCGTTCCAAAATGAAATGGGTTCTATTGCACGCCCGTCCTATCCCTGGCTGCCCAGTCTTCAAATACCTTAATAAATAAAAGTAGAATCGCGTGCTGGGTAATTTGCTCGGGTGTAATGCCCTCCATACACCCCTGCTCACCATGAACGGGGCAGGGTTTATTGCCGAAGACCGAGGAGGGACGACAAGGAAGGTCAAGCTGGATGGCATTCTGCATCGATTGCCGCCAACCATAGAAACCGAGGAATGGATGCGTGCCTCCCCAGATGGAAATGACCGGAACGCCGTAGAGTGAGGCAAGATGCATATTGGCCGAATCCATGCTGATCATCAGGTCGAGCTGACTGATAAGGTTGAGCTCTTCTGTGAAAGAGAGTTTGCCGGCAACCGAATAAATGCCGGGAGCAGACCAGCCTTCCAGGATTTCTGATTCACTGCGGCTGCCAAAAAGTATGACCTGGCTATTGCTTCGGGTTGAAAGAAGGACAGCCACTTCCCGCATTTTGTCAAGCGGATACATTTTGGGTAAGTGACGGGCAAACGGTGCAATACCAACCAACTTCTTTGCAGTGCGGTCGTTAACAGCACCTGTTGCTGCAGCGTTGCCCGTGATATTTTTATGTTCCACCCCAGGAACCAAACCAGGCAATGGTTTTGGCCGGTTCGCGTAATCTGCCTCCAGGTCAACCTGCCATCCAAGTTCAGCGAATACATCCGCGTATCGCTGGAAACCAGTCTTCAACTGGCGTAGTTTTTTATTCACCGGACGGGTCAGTTCTTTTTTCTCCGCACGCCCCTTATCGATAGCAGCTTTTTTTATCCCGGTTAAAAAAAACCGGAGGATTTTTGTGCGAAGCACATTATGGAGGTCGGCAACGGCTTCAAATGCATGAAGCCTGGACAGCTCCCGGCTGAGCCGGAACAGACCGCTGATTCCCTTATAGTCTTTCTTTGTATTGGCACCGACAAATTCCAGCCGTTCAATTCCATCAAACATGGGCTTCATAAAAGGATCCGATACAAATGTCAGATGCAGCCCGGGATGCTGTTGCAGCAGGAGTTTGACCACAGGCACCGTCATTGCCACATCACCTAATGCAGAAAACCGGAAGACCAAAATATGACGGTATTCAGCCAACTTATTTGTTTTGATAAAGCACCGGGTTCAGCGATTCATCATTGTACATTTTCATCTGCTTGTACACTTTCATAAACTTTTTGCCCGCGGCAATATCATCAAGTAATTGCTGGATAGCATTGGAAAGATCAGCACGCTGCTGCAGCAGGGTATCGAGTTTTGTTTCACAGGCCTTGCGATGTTCCTCACTTGCGTCAGGCCGCATCGATTCAATCTGCATATGATAGATCTTCAGCTCCAGTATCGATAAACGGTCAATTGCCCAGGCCGGGCTTTCCGTATTGTAAGTTGCTTCGGCAAGCACCTTTACATTTTTATATTCTTCCAGGAACCAGCTGTCGATATATTCGACCAGGTCCGTGCGACGCTGGTTGGAGGCATCGATCCTTCGTTTGATGGTCAGCGCCTCCACCGGATCGATGGATGGATTGCGGATAATATCCTCCAGGTGCCATTGCACCGTATCGATCCAGTTTTTTAAATAAAGCAGGTGTTCCAGCGAACCGGCATCATAGGAGTTCCGGTCTTCCGAATCTACTGAATCCGTTTCATGATAGTCGATGATTGCCTGCTGGAAAATATGGATTGCGTTGTCGATTTGCATGCCGCAAAACTACGGTTTAACGGAGAATTTGGCTGCTTGAAAATAGCAGTGATCTGCCCCCACCTGACCGGCTAACGCAGCTGATGGAGTGGGCGCGCTCCGTCACGGTAAGGGGTGCCTTATAAGTATCCAGTACCGTTACACCGTCCGGGTTTACTCTTCCGAGTAATTAAGGTCCTTATGAAACGTTTCCTCGGTAAACCAGGCCGCCACCAGTGTGATGGCCATCACGATAATACCGGTCGTTACGCCGCTTTTTACAATGGTCCAGCCCCAGCTTTTCTGGAACAGGTCCAGGAATATCAGATTGATCAGCGGCAGTGCCCCGCGAACCATATTGGGTATAGTGGTCGCTGCGGTCGCGCGCAGGTTGGTACCGAACTGTTCTGCCCCCATCGTAACGAAGATGGCCCAGAACCCGGTACTGAAGCCCAGTGCGGCGCAGGCAATGTACATGGTTACATCGTTGGTGATAAACCCGCTGAAAAAGAAAATGCCTGACAGGATGGTGAATCCATAAAACAGGTAGAGGGCTTTTTTACGGCTTCTGAAATATTGGCTGACCAGTCCGACCAGTATGTCCCCCACCGCGATGGCCGCATAGGCATACATAATGGCGCGACCGGATTCAATTTTATTTTCCCCGTAAAATGCCAGCGCAAAACGGTTGCTGTAGTTGACCAGGATGCCGATCACAAACCAGGTTGGAAGGCCGATGAGGATGGCCAGTAAATATTTGCGGAAGCGGTAACTGTTGTTGAGGAACATAAGGATATCACCACGCCTCACTTTACGTTCTCTCGTTTCCCTGAACATACCACTTTCGGCAACACTCACCCGCAGCAGCAGCAGGCCGATTCCAAGTCCGCCCCCGATTTTATAACACAGGCGCCAGTCCTGCGAATAGTGATAAGTGAAATAAGCAAACACGGCCCCGAACAAACCGATGCCTGCCACCAGTGAAGTACCCACACCGCGTTTTGTTTTCGGAAGCAGTTCACTCACCAGCGTGATGCCTGCCCCCAGTTCGCCTGCCAGTCCGAGCCCGGCCACAAATCGTGCGTAGGCATACTGGTCGGTGGTCTGTACATAACCCGTAACAAAATTGGCAATTGAATATAAAATGATGGAGCCGAACAGGACCGACAGCCTGCCTTTTTTATCGCCGAGCATACCCCAGAATACACCACCGATAAGTAGTCCGACCATCTGCCAGTTGATGATCTTCGTGCTGGCCGCCAGCACCTGGGCAGAATCTTTCAGGTTTACCCCCAGGTCATTCAGGCTCGGCTCACGCACGATGGTAAACAGTAACAGGTCATAGATATCCACGAAGTAACCGAGGGCGGCGACCACCACGGCGACCTGGAAAATGGAGTTGGTTCTGGCAAGCTTCATCGCTTAGATTTTTGGATATGGCTGGGATCTTTGCTCCCGGACTGGATAATGCTGCAGGGCGCCTTCCAATCTGCAGTTGATGGTTGCCCGGTTACCGGCTAATGCTTACTCAGGCACCCGGGTTGGTATCGGCCGGCGGTGGTACCACCGGCTTTTTTGCAAAAAATAATTTATATAAAACCGGGAGTGTGGTGATCAGCACAATGATGATGGTGATCATTTCAATGTGATCCTTCAGGCTGAACCCAAATTGTTTCTCCACCCAGGTCTGTAG
>SDZZ01000328.1 GCA_004173255.1 Chitinophagaceae bacterium
GCCCCGGACGATCCATTGCTTTTTGTTATACTGGTCTTTAGGGTGTTCATTTCGGCAGCAGCAAGTTTTGATCCTTCGGGAACATTGTTCAATGTGTAATAAACCGTAGGATGTACGAGCGAATAAGCATCCTCTTTGTCACGTACACCATCCATCTTAATAGTGTGAATATAGTGACGGCGCAGGTTACTAACTACCATGCGTACACGCATCCCATCCGATGATACTTTAAGGCCGGTGATCACATGTTGCTTTTTGTTTACTTCAGGACTACCATATACCGCATGATATTTATAGGTAAAACTTTCGACATTATAGGAGGCCGGATCACGTGCTGTTTTGAGGTCAGCGGGTTTTGTAAATTCTATTTCAAAACCATCAGGCATCGCTTTTACCGTGCGCATTTCGAAGGGCAATTTATTGTTCCAGACAAGTCGCTGAAGCCCTTGATTAGCGTCACCGGCAGAGCCCCAGCCACGATTGGTCTCACCGGCAAACAACGAACCATCCTTTCCCCAGGCAAGTCTCACGACGCCAGACTGAAATCCACTCCGGAACATCCAGGCAGCGCCCTGCAGTTCACCGTTGACCTTCTCAAGATAGATCCGGTTGATATTGCTTTGACCCTGGTCGGCAGATAAAAGCTGACCTGCAAAAGGGCCGAAAGTTCCTTCGGGGATCTTTACGATTTCAGATGAAGAGATACCCAACACACCATGTGGCAACCAGACTGCCGGAAGCTGAAGCTCCGGGATGCTGGCCTTCATTTCTGCAATGGTGGTGAACTTCTCGTTGATTATGTTTTGCGGTTTTACAGGGTTGTTATTGTTATCAAATTCAAGTCGCTGACTGATCTTTGAAAAGATCTGATCCTGCTTAACATGAACCGGTGAATTTTGTGCCGTATCCCAGACAAGACTTGCAGGGTGCCCGGCAAAGGTTCCTTTTTTGAGTGGCATGATGCTGCCTGCTGCCACCCAGTCACCCTGGTTATCTGTATAATACAACTCCCCATCGATCATGCTGATTCCGCAAGGTGAGCGGAGGCCCGCGGCCCAGGGCTCCATAGAACCATCTTCTTTAATATTCAGTGCCCACCCGCGCCAAGGCACCATGCTTTTAGGATGCCACCATGCGTCCGGAAATCCAAGGTTGAGCGTAACAAAAAATGATCCGTCCGGGGCGATCTTTGGTCCAAAACTGTATTCATGATAGTTACCTGATAACGGCCATGCATAAACGGTTTCAAAATTATCAGCTTTGCCATCATTGTTTTCGTCGGTTATTTTCGTCAACTCTCCGCGTTGAACCACGTACAGCGCACCATCCTTATATGCTACACCAAGTACCTCATGGAGGCCGGATGCAAACTTCCTGAAGTATGGCCGCGGTCCCGTCGGGTTCTCCACGATAAACACGTCACCCCGGCGGGTTGTTACCGCAAGGTTACCATCAGGAAGCGTACAAAGTCCACCCACCTCGAGGATATTGCCCTCGGGTGAACTGACCCGCATAATCTTAAAAAAATCTTCTTCGCGCGGTGATTCCTGGGCCTGCGGTTTCGTAGATAAAAAAACAGCAAAACACAGCATTGTAAATGCGCAATAAGAAAAACGATTTGATATGAATCTCATAGTCTGAAAATAACCGGTGTAAAAATTTGTGATGCTCACTATTAAATGGTGCCTGAACAACATCAGAATATGATCGTGTAACGAAGTTGTTTTTTGCAGGTGGCTAACAGTTCCCGGCGGGTGCCGATTGTTCTTACTGAAAGTTTTGTGTCCTGGTCGTCATTTACACGGATGTACCATTGTTTGTCTCCAATGGTAAATAAATTATCTCCGTTTGAAACTATACTATCGGACACGGCTACCCGAAAAACAAATTCGTTCGCGGTACCTTGCCTGTCATCACCAAAACTGATTTGCCTGCTTATGCCTCCTGAGGCTGGAAGCCAGACTGAGTCTTGTACAGGTCGTCCGTATACTGTATAACGGAATGTTGGCCGGTCTGACTGGTCAAGCCGGTATCCATTTGGCCTGAAACCAGTTCCTGTTGTATCCGCTTTCCATGTAACACCTGGATTTTGCAATGTTGTGATATTGATTGCAGGCAGATCGATATACTCAACGGAACCCATGGCCCTGGAGCTGCCGTCACCGCGTTCATGCCACATGGGAGTTGCATCCAGGAAGCCGCCGTGCCAGACCTGGACGATAGCACCATTTTCAGGATCATAGGTATAGTGAGTGCCTTCGGGTGATCCAACCGAAACGGCATGTACAATTCTTTTTTGCGGTATATCAATAAAGCTACGCAGGACGGTATTGGTAGCGGCGTTGATCAGTATCGGATCCACCGGTTCGCTACCTATGCCGTTTTGATCACTGATAATAAATTCACGGATACCCGGTCCCGCAATACTGAGGCCGATTGATGGCTTCGCCCAGTCCATCGATTTTGAATATCGTAGTTCAAATGGTAGTTCACCTGCGGGAAGGGTAGTAGTCGCCTCTCCGGATGGGCTTTTAAAAAATGCGATCTCTTTATTGTCAATGATCAGCGAACCCAACCCTGCGGCAGTGGATAATTTAAACTTGTAAGAACCAGCTTCCTCTATTTTTAGCTTGCCTTTGTATTGAAGCAAAAAGGTATCTGAAAGTCCATTCATTGCCGCATTCAACAGCGTTAACTTACCGGATTGAATTGATTTTGTTTTTGCCAGGTCCGCTTTCCGGTCGTTCGCAGCTTTAAATACCGCGTAGCTGATAGCAGTTAGTTCCGGACGTTTTTTATTGAAGTTCCTGAGCCGGATATTCCGGAATGCCGAAATCGTACATGATGCCGCGCCAGCGCCGCGCCGCCACCTTCGACTGCGAAGCCCGGAAGGTCTCGTCCACCATGGCGAACAAAAACGCCTTTCCAGCCTTATCCTCCATCAAGCGCGACATCTGCGCCGCCTCACGCTTTTCGCCCGCGCTTTGCTGCGCATGCGCGGTTTCTAGCAATCGCGAGGCAAGTGCCACCGCTTCGGCCGCAATTGGGTCGGAAGTGATGTCCTTGATTTCAGGTTCTGAGGAAGGGGAAGTAACAGCGGAATTCATAAAGATCGACTCGTCCTTGGTGTGGCTCACTGAAAAGAGACCGGCTCTTTCCGTCTTGCCGCGCTAAAGCCCGGACGTTCCATACCAGACGACCGGGACTTGAAAAATAACGCGTTATTTTGACGACGCTCAAAAAAGCAAAACGGGTAATAATCTCTCACCTTTTAGTGGTGTCTGTCCCTTGAAATTCCATATACCTGTTCCCACTTTCGCTGCGTAATGAGTGGCCCCATTAAGGAATATTTTCAGCTTCATTTCCGCCGTGTTTCGCCCGCGCCTGTTCTGCTAGTTTCACGATAAATCAAAAACCGTTCAACGAACTTGAAAACCGGCAGTAAAACCGCGCCTCAATGGGTCTTCAAAGCAGCCATCTCATCGGCGCGTGCCGACTCACCGAACAACTCAGTCGTAAAATAGCGCTCCGCCCGGTCACAGAGCAGGGTAACGACATGCCCCTCAATTTTCTGCTCCTTCGCCACCCGCAGCGCTGCCACCACATTCGCGCCCGAACTAGTCCCGACCAATAAACCGAATTCCCGATTGAGCCGCTTGGTCATTTCCCGAGCCTCATCGCTGGTCACCTTAATACTCCCGTCAATCGGAGCGTACCTCATCAAATCAGGCACGAAACCGTCCGCAATTCCCTCGATATGATGGCAACAAGGCATTTCGCCGTTCAACATCGCCGATTCCGCAGGTTCCATCGCCCAAATTTGGCAAACAGGGTTCGCTTCCTTCAACGCTTTACCCACACCGGCCAAAGTGCCCCCGGTGCCATAACCATTGACGAACAGCCCTATCGGCCCCTCCATCTATTTCAACAACTCCACTCCTGTGGTGGTGTAATGGTCCTCGATGTTCAGCTCATTCTCGAACTGGCGCGGCAAAAAGACGCGCGGGTCTTCCGCCGCCATCTGCCGGGTGATCTCGATGCCAGTGGTGTAATCGCCATTCGAATCGAAAAGGATCACTTCCGCGCCCAATTGACGAATCAACCAGCGACGCTCCGGCGAAGCGCCCTCGGAAAGCAGAATCTTCACTTGGTAGCCGCGAGCGCCGCCCACCATCGCCATCGCCACCCCTGTGTTGCCACTCGAACACTCCACGATGATCGAATCGGGCTTCAAAAGTCCCTTCTTCTCGGCATCGTCAATGATATAGGTCGCGATGCGATCCTTGATACTGCCTGAAGGGTTCAAAAATTCGCATTTGACCCAAACGGTCGTCTCATGCTCAGAAAAATGCAACGGGAGAACCGGCGTATTACCGATCAGCGACCAAACACCCTGCGAAGAAACTTTCATAAATATCGACCACCTGTGGAGGCACCACAGCAATCATGCGGTTTCCATTCCTCGGAATCTCATGACGCACGGACGAGTAAAGGCGAATCCAAATATTGGCCACCAAATTCCAAAATTTAAAAAATTCACGGCCTTTCTGACTCCTGTTAGTGATCTCCTGGTCTGTGCTGAGGTAAACAGTATTTCGAGCCATGATTATCACCAATCTCCCCAGAATTTATCTCTTCGGTGCGTTGCTTTTGACCGGCACCCTCCGCCATGCCCAACCCGCCCCCGTTTTAATCACGGCTCAATCCGAAGCCAAACATATAACTGAAGCGAGGGCTGCTCTCTTACTGGGCGTCAATGAAGCCGTCGCCCCGGGCCTCCCCGGAGTCATCTCCGTCTTTGGTCCGCGCGCCTTCCCGGTCATGGTCGGCACACCCGGTGGCGATAAAGCCGTCGTTGCTCCCTCCGTTGCAGCCGCCTTCACCCCCAAAGCGGGCATCGTCGCCTTCGGCCACGACGGCTTCCTCGACCCCAAAGCCTGGAACACTGGCCAGACCAAACAGCTCCTCCTCAACTCCCTGCGCTGGACCCAGCGCGGCAAAAACGGCCCTGTCGGCATCTGGACTGGCAATGACAACACCGCCCTTGTCGAGCTCTTCAGTGCCGCCGGAATAAACGCCACCGCCGTCAAAAGCGGCGACAACCTCGCCAAATTCTCCGCCCTCGTCGTGAACGGC
>SDZZ01000882.1 GCA_004173255.1 Chitinophagaceae bacterium
TCTGGACGGACTGAGCCAGGACCTGAAGTTCTGGATGGAAAAGCACAGCTACGCCTTCCGCAATTCCATCAAACAGTGGATGAGCGAGATCCTGGAGGTCAGTGGAAAGCTCGAGTTTCTGCGGGCTTTCAACAGGGACGCTTCGGTGCTGCTGGCATTGCGAAAGCGCGAGGCAGCTGGAGTAAAAAGCGTACAGGATTTGTTTGGAAATTGATTTTTGGCTTATGGAAAAGTTTAGCTTGTTTGGTTTTTATAGGGTTAGGATTAGGTATGGTTTTACTGGTTTCTTAGCGTTGCTGCTCTGTTGCGGTGTGCCCCAGGGCGCTTTTGCCCAGGGCATGGCCCAGCAGCTCGGCGGCATGCAGGGGGTGCTGGACCAGGTCTACAGGGAAATGCTGCCGCTGTGCGCAAGGCTGATTGACGTGGGCAGGGGGATAGCGGGCTTTGCGGCGCTCTGGTACATCGCCCACAGGGTATGGAAGCACCTGGCCAGCGCGGAGCCGATAGATTTCTACCCGCTGCTCAGACCATTTGGACTGGGAATGGCGATCATCCTTTTTCCGGTAGTCATTTTTGTGATCAACGGGGTGCTCCAGCCGACCGTATCGGCAACGGGCGGCATGGTAAAGGATAGCAATAAGGCGATTGAGGTCCTGCTGAAAAGAAAGCAGGAGGCGATAAAAAAGTCCGCCCATTGGCAGATGTTCGTAGGGGAAAGTGGCAGCGGGGACATAGAGCGCTGGTACAAGTACACCTATCCAAAGGATGACGGCGGGGACGGCTTTCTGGACGGACTGAGCCAGGACCTGAAGTTCTGGATGGAAAAGCACAGCTACGCCTTCCGCAATTCCATCAAACAGTGGATGAGCGAGATCCTGGAGGTGCTCTACGCGGCAGCCTCGCTCTGCATCAATACCCTTAGGACGTTCTTTCTGATCGTGCTGGCCATACTCGGACCGCTGGTATTTGGCTTTGCTGTGTTCGACGGTTTCCAGCATACCCTTTCGGTGTGGCTGGCCAGGTACATCAATATCTTTCTATGGCTTCCGAT
>SDZZ01000329.1 GCA_004173255.1 Chitinophagaceae bacterium
GCACATAACCTTTGACCTTGTATTGTGCAAAACCTTTCCCCGCGAAAAAGAGCAGAAAGAAAAGAAGGACGGTGATATATCGGACGGAAGCTTTCACAACAGGAAAAGCAAGTAACGAAACAAAATCTAAATGGTATGGTAAAACAACGTCAGCAATATTGGGCACGAACAAAGAACATCGAAAGAAGTCAGCGAGACGTTGGCAGGAAACCTTCTTCGAAATTCCTCTCCTCCTTGTTTGTTCACTTGCTTCCAAACACCTTTTCCCACAGCACCGGAATACGTTTCATCCAGACCAGTTCTTTCTTTTTAAGCAGGGCATCTTCTGCCGGTGAACCAAAATATTTCTTTGCCGCATCTTCTGACAACACAACGGAGTGTAAGTCGTTCAGAACAGATGAGGCATTGCCTTCCAGCAAGGGGAATGAAAAAAGCTGGAAAAAGTTCGAGTCTGCCCAGATGGTATTTTCCGTGTACGTGTCCTTGCCGTTCCGGACCAGCTGGCTGGATCCCTGTACCCGCACAAAGTCTTTCACTTCCGGGATTGCCTTTTTGAATTCAGGACCCTGCACCATGGCCGACGCTCCCACACTGCTTTCCCGCCCGTCTTTTTCGACAATGGTACAGGTGATACGGTAGAGCTGGTCTCCATTTGCCTGGAAACGGTCAAAGGTCCATTCATCCTTGGCGTAAAGAAAGATCAGCATGCAGCAGGCCAGGCCAATGCCCAGTCCGGTGATATGGATAAAACTGAACGCCTTGTTCCGGGCAAGGTTGCGGAGGGCGATCATGAAATAGTTCTTTATCATATCCTTTTTTTATGGCAGTTTATTCGTTTCTCAGGCTCTTTACCGGGTTGGCCAGTGCTGCGCGGAGCGATTTATACCCGACCGTGATCCAGGCAATGACCATTGAGATCACAATGGCAAGTACAAAAATGCCGGCACCCACATTTATTTTGTATGTAAAATTCTGCAGCCATTTGTTCATGAATAACCACGCAAGCGGGGCAGCTACCGCGAAGGCAATGATCACCAGCAGCGTAAATTCCTTCGAGAACAGGTATACGATCTGGCCCACACTGGCTCCAAGTGTTTTGCGGATCCCCACCTCCCTTGTCCGTTGCACAGCCATAAACGAAACCAGTCCGTAAAGGCCGAGGCAGGAAATAAAAATGGCAATGCCTGCAAAGATTTTATAGAGCAGTGCCAACTGGTCTTCCTGGCGATAGAAATCAGCAATCCGTTCATCCATGAACGAGCTGGTATTAGCATACTCGGGAAAAAATTTGTTCCATTGGGTTTGTACAAAAGCCGTGGTGTTTGTGAAATCTGTGCCGGAAATTTTTATGCCACTGGCACTGTACACGTCTCTCCAGGAAGCTATGGCAAGCGGAACAATATCATCGCGCATGGAATTGGTGCGGAAATCCTTTACAACCCCTACTATCGGGAACCACTGTCCGCCGCCGCGGCGGATGTCTTTACCGATGACTGACTGCGGATCCTGTATGCCCAGTTTTTTGAGGAGTGTCTGGTTAACCACATACCCATTCACCGTATCACTCTTTGAAAATCCGTGACCCGCAATAAATTCGATACCGTAAGTATTGAAATAATCCTGGTCGGCGTATTTGAGGAACAGGTGGAAATTTTCATCTTCCTTGTGGTCAAATGCAAAATTATTCGACCAGTTATTGTCGGACGACGGCACATCGCTGCTGAAACTGACGGCCTTTACCTGCGGATTGGCCAGCAGGGCTGATTTGAAGGCTTGCTGGCGCGACTGGATCACGCTGTCGCCCGGGGCGCTGATTACCATCACCGCATCCTTGTTGAAACCGATATCGGCGTTTTTTATGGCGCCCATCTGTGTAACTGCGATGATGGTGCCGATGATGAGTGCCTGCGAAATGGCAAACTGGGTAACTACCAGCACACGACGCAGTGAAACCCCGGCTACCGAGGCCGAACTGAATTTGTTTTTAAGGGCCAGCAGCGGATTGAATCCGGATACAACCAGGGCCGGATAAGAGCCTGCCAGGAAGCTCACCAACACGCCAAGAACAAGGGCAAACAACAGGACCTGGGGGTTGAAAACGGAAAGCGGCTCCTCAATCGATGCCACGTACTTTACGTACGGGAGACAGAGTGCAGCCAGTACGACTCCCAGCAGCAGTGCAATAAAAACCATGGCTGCCGTTTCTCCCATCATCTGGCCAAACAGGCTGGACCGGCGACTGCCAAGTACTTTGCGGATGCCGATCTCTTTTGACCGGTTCACTGCCTGGGCAGTGGACATGTTTACAAAATTGATACAGGCCATCAGTATAATAAACACCCCTACCAGCGAAAGTGACCATAGGGTTGCCTTGCTGATGGAATGGTCACCGAAGCTTTCGATTTCCTTGTTGAAGTGGATGTCGGACAGCGGCTGCAGGAAATTCGACTTGACCGACCGTCCCTCCGTATAATATTTTTTGCTGAAGGCCTGCATTCTTGCATCGAGCGATGCGGCACTGACATTGGCGGGAAGGCGAACGAACACCTGGAAATTGCTGTTCATACTGCCCCAGTCATTATCGTAGCCGTAGAGTTCGGGGTTGTTTTTACTGCTGATGAGTGAGGGCACAACCGCCAGCGGAAAGTCCGTGTTGAGGGGTACATCTTCCAGTATCCCGGCAACGCGCATAGTGAGGGCATTATCGATCCGGAGATATTGGCCCTGGGCTTCTTTCCAGTTGCCAAAATATTTGGTAGCCATTTTACGGGTCAGGACCACAGTGTTGGGTTCGCTGAGTACGGATGGCGATCCGCTGAGCCAGGTGTAGGGGAACACCGTGAAGAACTGGGGGTCGGCGAACATGATACCGGCACCCTCAATGTATTTCTGGTCAGATTGTTTATTGGGGTCTTTACCCAGTGCGGTGACTTGTCCGCCACTGTTATGATAGATGGCGCCGGTGGCCAGGTCAGGGAAATCGGTACGTAATGCATCCAGTGCCGGGGTGGCAACACCAGGCTGGTAATGCACGCGATCGGGATACACCTGTTTGGTCACTACATGGTATACCTGCTGGTGGCCGGGAAGGAACTGGTCGTAGCTCAGTTCATATTTTACTACCAGGAACAGCACGATACAGGAAGCAATCCCGACGGCAAGTCCGGCAATGTTGATGAATGCAAAGGCCCTGTGGCGGTTCATATTGCGGAACGCCATGATTAAATAATTCCTGATCATAAAAAAACAGGTTGGTAATTAATGGAAGGTTATACCATGATATTCTGGAGTACGGTCTGGCCATCGAGCATCCGGATAATGCGGTGGCTGTAACGTGCGTCGTGTTCACTGTGTGTAACCATTACGATGGTGGTGCCCTGTTCGTTTAGCTCGGTCAGCATCTGCATTACTTCGTTACCGTTGCTCGAATCGAGGTTACCTGTGGGCTCATCCGCCAGGATCAGTTTGGGATCATTTACCACCGCGCGGGCTACGGCCACACGCTGTTGCTGTCCGCCCGAAAGCTGCTGCGGGTAGTGGTTGCGACGATGCATGATCTGTACCTTGTTCAGCACTTCATCTACTTTCTTTTTGCGTTCAGCTGCTTTTACACCGGTGTAGATCAGCGGGAGTTCCACGTTTTCGAACACTGTCAGTTCATCGATCAGGTTAAAACTCTGGAACACGAAACCGATATTGTGTTTCCGCAGGTCGGCCCGTTTGCGTTCGTTGAAACTGACTACTTCAATTCCATTGAAGATGAAACTGCCGGTGTCCGCATCATCGAGCAGTCCGAGGATGTTGAGCAGGGTTGATTTCCCGCAACCCGATGGTCCCATTACTGCTACAAACTCTCCCTGCTTCACTTCCAGTGAAAGTTTGTTAAGCGCAATTGTTTCCACTTCTTCCGTGCGGTAAACTTTTTCGAGATTAGTGATCTTGATCATTGTGTATTATTTAATGCTGGGCTTGTTTAATTGGCAAATTGCAGAGGCGAAGGATACAGGTCGACCCTTGCTGTACTTATCTCGTTGGCCGCACTGTTTGTTCCGATTGCTACACTGGTTTGGTAAACGGTTTCCGATGCAGTATCGGGCGACACGTTGGGCAGCGCCAGTTCCATCGATTCGCAACTGACGGAAAACAGTTCCATCAGGCAGAGCAGTGTCATTAAGCAGATTGATTTTACTAACATGGTATTATTTTTTAAGGATAAGTTCTTCCATTGTTCCATAGTTCTCGTAACTGCTGGTGATGATTTTATCACCTGGCTGCAGGCCGCCGACCACTTCATAGTAGTCGCGGTTCTGGTTACCCAGCTGTACATTATTCACGCGGTAGGCAGAGCTTCCATCTTCGCGCACCTTGAATACCCAGTTACCCCCGGTTGTCTGGTAAAAGCCACCCTTCGCCAGCAGCAATGCCTTACGTTCTTCGCTCAGTGCAAGGACAATCTGGAGCGTTTGCCCGCGGCGGATACCGGCAGGTACTTCACCGTCAAATTCCATATCCACCTGGAACCTTCCACCGGTTATCTGCGTGTACACCTTGGTGATCTTCAGTTTGTATTCCTTGCCACCTAATGGCACCGTCGCAGACAGTCCCGTATAGATCCGGGAGATGTAGTGTTCATCAATGTCAGCCCGAACCTTGAAACCACCGATCACATCAAGCTGGCCAAGCCTCTCGCCTTTGTTTTTACTTTGGCCGATTTCAGCATCCAGTGAAGTAAGCTGTCCGTCTACCGGCGCACGAACGATGAGGTCACCAACTTTTTTCTGCATAAGGCCAAGTGCATTCTGCGCGGCGTCATACGACTGGCGGTCCTGCACGAGTTGCTGCTTTGTGGAGACGGAATCGGCCTGCAGGATCCTTTTTGAAAGTCCCTGTTTTTCCATGTAATAGTTATACTCATTTTCCGACTTCCTGAATTCCTGGTAATACACCACCGCACTATCGAACTTATAATCGAGGTGGTAGCCCTGGCCGAGTAACAGCTGCAGTTCCGGATTAAATTCTTTTGTTTTATGGTTTACATCCTGCAGGACCGGAAGCGCTTTTTTTGTTTGCCTTAATTGCAAGTAGCTAAATCCTAATCTGAACTCAGCTCTCAGGTCATTGGG
>SDZZ01000330.1 GCA_004173255.1 Chitinophagaceae bacterium
AGGTGATACCGCCGGCCTTGTTTACCTGTTCAATCACCCAGTCCACCTTTTGCCGGTCGGTATTCTGGTTTTTGACGATATAAATGATTTTCCGTTTTGTTTCCCGGTCACAATTGTTGAGGGTATAAATCAGCGGGAGGGTCAGTTTTTTTTCCTTGATATCGTTGCCGGTTGGTTTGCCAACATTCTCACTGCTGTAATCGAAAAGATCGTCTTTAATCTGGAAGGCTATCCCGGTTTTTTCCCCGAAAAGCCGCATTTTTTCGGTGGTCTGGTCGTCTTTCGACGTGGACCAGGCACCGGCCGAACAGGCAGAAGCCAGGAGCGAAGCGGTTTTGTTGCGAATAATCTCGAAATAAATATCTTCTTTGAGGTTCAGGGAGCGGGCTTTTTCCAGTTGCAGGAGTTCGCCTTCGCTCATTTTACGCACGGCGTCGGATAAAATATGGAGGATGCGGTAGTCATTATTATCAAGGGATAATAAGAGGCCCTTTGCCAGGAGGTAATCACCTATAAGTACATTTGCCTTGGCTTTCCAGAGGGCATAAGTGGAAAAAAATCCCCGCCGTTCCATGGAATCATCCACCACATCATCGTGTACCAGCGTAGCGGTATGAAGCAATTCCACCAGGGAGGCCGCACGGTAGGCGGGCTCGGTGATTTCCCCGCAAAGTTTGGCTGAAAGCAGCACAAACATAGGCCTGAGCTGCTTTCCCTTGCGCTTCACGATATAGCGCATAATGCGGTCCAGTAGCGGGGTCTGGCTTTTCACAGCCTCGCGGAAACGGGTTTCAAATATCTTAAGTTCGGTGTCTATCAGTCCGGAGGGAAGGCGCATAATTAAAAAGGGCAATTTACGCCTCAAAAAATAAATCGTTAACGAAGCATCAAAAACGGTCTTTTTTTTGACTAAGTAATTGAAAAATAACCCACAATCCGTCCGGTAAATTTCACAAAAATTTGGATTTTAAGGTTCAAAGCCTATTTTTGCGTTTTATTAGGACATTGTATTCAACAATCTTAATCCTTAATTATGTTAAGCAAAAAGTTCATTTTTTTAGCATGTTTAGTCTGCCTTATCTCAACGGTTTCCTTTGGGCAGGTTACAACAGGCGGCAGTTATGACCCTGCTGATTCATCGGTTATTCCCGCTAAGCGTATGCCTCAGCATACCGAGTTCTTAAACGGTACGAATAACTTCCCTGCAAAGCCACGCAACCAGTGGGAAATTGGTGTTAAATACGGCGTGATGCAGATCGCAGGTGATATCCCAAGCACATTCTTTACTGCTCCAAACTTTGGTGTACACATCCGTAAAGCATTCGGGTATGTATTCTCTATGCGTTTGGAGTATATCTATGGTGAGCCGAAAGGTCTCGACTGGAGGGGCCGTACTGCCACTGCGCAGAACACTCCTTATGCTGATGCCGGCCAGGTTGGCCAGACGGTTTACACAGCATACCGTTCACGAGTTCAGGACCTCTCCCTGCAAGGTGTGGTTACTTTGAACAACATCCGTTTCCACAAATCAAAGACTGGTATGAACCTTTACCTCTTTGGTGGTATCGGTGGTACTATCTACGATACACGTATCAATGCACGTGATGGCAACTTTGATCCATACAACTACGGCACAATCAACGGTGGTGTTTACGAAGATCGCAAAGACACCCGCGACCAGCTGAAGGACATGATGGATGATACGTATGAAACCCGTGCTGAAAACCACGGAACAACACGTCCTAAATTATTCCAGGATACATTCAAACCTTCAGGTAACATCGGTATGGGTATGGCTTTCAAACTCAGCAACCGCATCAACCTTGCACTGGAAGATCGCTGGACTGTAGTAAAGGATGACCTGCTGGATGGTACACGTTGGGAAGATGCTGGTGTCCTCACCCGCGACTACGATTCTTACAACTTCCTGAGCCTTGGCCTTAACTACAACCTCGGAGCGAAAGCTGTTGAGCCCCTGTACTGGCTGAACCCACTGGATTATGCTTACAGCGAAATCCGCAACCCACGCCTGATGCGTTTGCCAAAACCAGTTCTGCCTGATGCGGATGGTGATGGTGTAACAGACCAGTTCGATATGGAACAGACTCCTGCCGGTGCGCCTGTTGACTCACATGGTGTGAGCCGCGATACGGATGGTGATGGCGTTCCTGACTACAAAGACAAGGAACTTATTACTCCTACTACCTGCCAGCCTGTTGACGCTGATGGTGTTGGTAAATGCCCTTGCCCTGACCAGTCTTGCTTTGATGGTTATATCAAGAAAGGTGCTTGTGCTGAAGAGCTGGGTGGTTTACCATCTGTGTCTTTCAAATCAGGTTCAAACAGCCTGTCTGATGACGCGAAAGCAGTTCTCGCAACGGTAGCTGCCAAAATCCGCAACACTCCAACTTGTAAAGTTGTGGTTATCGGATACGGTACATCCAACAAGAAAGAACAGCAGCTGAGCTGGGATCACGTGAACACTGTAATCACTCACCTGGTTGAAAAAGAAGGTATCAGCGCTGACCGCTTTATCTTCCAGTATGGCCAGGAAGGTCCGAACGATACAGTTGACCTGCGTGGTGCTGATGCTGGTGAAGAAGGACCTAACCAGGTTGCTCCTCCGCATCCAAACCTCCGCAAGAAATAAGAAGGAATTAAGATGTTCGATAAACAAACCCTCCCTTGTGGAGGGTTTGTTGTTTCCGGAGGTCTGCAAGGGCCTTTCGTCAGGGATTTCAGGCCGAAAGGTCTCTTTATCAAAACCTTAACCCCTGCCTTTTGGCCCTTTATCTTTTTTACCCAACTTTTGCCGGTAAACACTAACTTTGCACACCTTTATGCGTTTTATCCCTTTCCTCCTGTCTCTCGTGATCCTGGCTGGCTGCAGCAAGGGAATCACCAAAATTCTGAAGAGTCCGGACCCGGAGTACAAACTCCGGATGGCCGAGCAGTATTTCGTGGAAAAGAAATGGAACAAGGCCCAGGTGTTGTACGAGGATGTGATGCCTTATTACAAAACCCGCCCGGAATTCCAGGACATTTATTACAAATACGCCTACTGTGCCTATAACCAGGCGGACTACCTGAATGCGGAGAACCTGTTTAAGACATTTATGGAATTGTTCCCTAACAGCGCAAAGGCCGAGGAAGTGGATTATATGCGGGCGTTCAGTTATTATAAACAATCGCCCAAACCGGAGCTTGACCAGAGCAACACGATCAAGGCGATGGGTATGATGCAGGTGTTTATCAATACTCACCCCAATTCGGAGAGGAGCAAGGAAGCGGCAGCTATTATCGAGATCTGCCGGACCAAACTGGAGGTGAAGGACTATAAAAGTGCTAAATTGTATTTCGACATGGGTCAGTTCCGGGCAGCGGGTGTTGCTTACGCCGCACTACTGAATTCATACCCTGAGTCGAACCTGGCTGACGAGTACAAGTTCATGGTCATCAAATCCTACTACCGCTTTGCGGAAATGAGTGTGGATACCAAGAAAGAAGAACGTTACGGGCAGGTGATTGACCAGGTGGACGAATTTATCGACCGGTTTCCTGAAAGTAAATTCAGGGCAGAAGCCGACTCATATAAAAATTTATCTCAAACCAATATTAAAAACATAAGAAATGAGCAAGTTAAGACGTCAGCTTAGTGCTGGTATCGCTAGCAACGTAGAGACGAAGAGCCTGGCTGACCTGAAGAACAAGACAGGTAACATCTACGAGTCTATCGCTGTGGTTGCCAAAAGGGCTAACCAGATCAACATTTCTTTGAAAGAAGAACTGCACAGTAAACTGGATGAATTTGCCAGCCATACTGATAGCCTGGAAGAAATCCACGAGAACAAGGAGCAGATTGAAATTTCACGTGCTTACGAGCGTATGCCTAATCCGGCGCTGCTTGCAACGCAGGAGTTTGTGGAAGACAAGATCTATTTCCGTCGCGGGGAAGATCAGCTGTTTGATTAATTGCATTAGTCATCTATATCGTTCAGCGGTCCGGTCTCAGACAGGACCGCTTTTACGTTTCTGGCAGTATTTGGTACTTTTATAATCTATGATCTTAAAAGGCAGGAAAATATTATTGGGCATTACCGGGAGCATCGCGGCTTATAAGTCAGTGTTCCTGGTCCGGTTGCTCATCAAAGAAGGTGCTGAAGTGCGGATCATCATGACCAGTGCTGCAAAGGATTTTATCACGCCTCTTACCCTTTCTACGCTCAGTAAAAATCCCGTGTTGTCCGAACTGTTCGATGAGCAAAGCTGGAGTAACCATGTAATGCTCGGACGCTGGGCCGATGTCATGCTGATTGCCCCTTTAAGCGTCAATACGCTGGCAAAAATGGCGGGTGGCCAGTGTGATAACCTGTTACTGGCAACATGGCTCTCGGCCACCTGCCCGGTTGTGCTGGCCCCTGCCATGGATGAGGATATGTGGCATCATCCCGCTACAAAAATCAATCTCGACAAGTTGAAGACTTACGGTAACCTTCTGATCCCGGTTGACAAGGGTGAACTGGCCAGCGGGTTATTTGGTGATGGCCGTATGGCCGAACCCGAAGCGATTGTGGAATATCTCGTTAAATCATTTGGTGAACAGCCGTTAAAGGGAAAAAAGGCACTGGTAACCGCAGGTCCAACATACGAAGCAATCGACCCTGTTCGTTTTATAGGCAACCATTCGAGCGGGAAAATGGGCATCGCCATTGCACAGGAGCTGGCCGGGAGCGGTGCGGATGTCACCCTGGTGCTGGGACCCACAGAGGTTGATTTCCCGGCTGGTAACATGACCGTAAAAAAGGTCACGTCGGCCGAAGAGATGTTCGTGGCGTGCAATGAGGTGTTCGACGAGATGGACCTGGCTGTAATGTCCGCGGCGGTTGCCGATTACACACCGGTCACGAAAGCAGAGCAGAAGATCAAAAAAGCAGAGGAGTCTTTTTCACTGGACCTTACCCGCACCAAAGACATTCTCAAAACCCTGGGTTCGAGAAAAAAGAAAGGGCAGGTGCTGGTCGGCTTTGCGCTTGAAACGGTCAACGAGAAACAGTTCGCCAGGGATAAACTGGAAAACAAGAATGCAGACCTGATTGTGCTGAATTCGCTGAATGATAAAGG
>SDZZ01000331.1 GCA_004173255.1 Chitinophagaceae bacterium
GCGTAACCAGTGCAATGGGAAGGGAGATGGTCTGGTCCACCCCGGCCGATACAACCGGTGGCAGGTTTGCACCTTGGGGCGATCCCGCACCAAGGATGGCTGTGTCCCCCTGACGCAGCATCCACTGCCATACGTTCTGACCGCCGGCAATGACACTTGAATAGACCGATCCTTTTTTGTCGAGCACATTCGGGTTGGACAAAGTCCAGTTGTTCTGTGCAGGATTATAAAAATCATTGAAGTTGCTATGACCGCCGGCGCCAAACTCCGTAAACAGGAGATTGCCCGAGCCAGGCACACTGTCATTCATATTGGAAATAATCCGATTGATGTTCCTTGTATCATGCACCTGCTCAAAACCCAGTTCCTTGCCCCCGAAACGTTTGGCCCAGTGACCCATCTTTTGCGGAAAAGGAAGTGAAGCACCAAACTGGTCAGCCGGATTCATGCCTTCCACGTTCACCATACTCCTGACCATACTCATATAAGAGAAATCATTTTCCGACGGCTTATAAGACAGGAAATGATTGAGCACCCAGCAACCCTGGCTAAGGGCCGTAAAATGCAGGGCATTCCTTTTGATCTTGTAACGGCGCAGGATGCCGTCGAGGGCATTCCTTTTGATCTTGTAACGACGCAGGATGCCGTCGATCACCGGTTTCACCGTAGAAGGTCTTGACAATTCCGTTGGCTGCTGGATAGAAACCAGTATCGGGTAATGTACCCCGTTTCCAAGCACAACAGAACCATCCCAGCCATGGTTGAGCCAGTAGTGTGGTCCATACAATTGTAACTTTCCGGCATCACGACCAACTTCGCCAACCCCGGGCATAAAAATAATGCCTTCGGTAGAGTCGGCAGACGGGCGGTAGGTCACGCGGACGTTCCAGCCTGCAATAGTTGTGTCATATGTAATGGCCTGGGAAGTAGCAACGCTGGAAAAAAATAGCAGGAGCAAAGCAGGAAGAATACACTTCCTCTTTAACACATGAAGAGTTAGATACATTGGTTTTTCACTTTAGGGGGTATAGGATTCAAAAGACTGGATAAAACTATCACACAACATCAACCTTTCGAAGTGCAGTTTTACGGAATCTGCATTAAAGTATTTTCCGTATGCCAAAAGGGATTTTACCCCACACCTCCTAGTCATCCGACTATAGCGATTACATAAGTGAATTCCCATATACCGATATACTGACTATTCATTATATCTGAAGTTAGTGATGCCCGTCCATAGCAAATCAAATACCAATAACATTTTATCAACATTTATGTGCATAAAAATCCACAGTGGGGATTTTCTTGTATTTTTAGCGCTATAAATCAGTTGACTACCGCTATGAGCCTGATTCCCATCGTTTTTTTCATCAGTTTATTCCTGTTGTTCTATAGTTACCTGGGCTACGGTATCCTGCTGGCCGTGTTCCTGAAAATCAGGAAGGTGTTTTCCACCCGTAAAAAAACCCCGGAGTTTCCGGTGTTACCACCGGTTACCCTCATCATTGCCGCGTATAATGAAGAAGACTTTATACTTCGTAAAATCAAAAATACCCTCGAGCTGGATTACCCGGAAGGGATGCTGACGGTCATGTTTGTGACCGACGGATCAACGGACGGCACCATGGACATCATTTCCAGGTACCCTTCGCTGACCCTCCTGCACCAGGATGGAAGGAGCGGAAAGGTGGCGGCCATGCACCGGGCCATCGGTTTTGTGAAGACCCCTTACATGATTTTTTCCGATGCCAACACCTTCCTTAATCCTGCCAGCGTGCGCAATATAGTGCGTCACTACATTGACCCGTCGGTAGGTGGTGTGGCCGGTGAAAAAAAGATCATGGCCGGCACCGATGACGTGCTTACGTCGACCGGCGAAGGTCTTTACTGGAAATATGAATCGTGGCTGAAAAGAATGGATTCTGAATTCTATACCGTGGTTGGTGCTGCAGGGGAACTGTTTTCGGTGCGGACTGACCTGTATGAATCGCCGGGTTCAAATGTACTGCTGGATGATTTTATCATTTCCATGCGCATTTGCCAGAAAGGGTACCGGATTGTATACGAACCGCAGGCCTTTGCCATGGAAACGGCCTCTTCCAATATTAAGGAAGAAGAAAAACGGAAGATCCGGATCAGTGCCGGTGCATTCCAGTCCATCCAGATGCTGTCTCCCCTCCTGAATATTTTCCGGTTCCCCCGGCTTTCGTTCCAGTACATTTCCCACCGGGTACTTCGCTGGGCCGTCTGTCCCCTCCTGCTGCCACTGGCCCTCCTCCTCAATATCTGGCTTCAATATTCCCGGCCACATCCGGTATATGCTATCCTGCTGGTAGCCCAGCTCGCATTCTACCTTGCCGCATTTGCCGGGTTCCTGCTGTATAAAAGGAAGATCAAGGTGAGCTTACTGTACGTCCCGTACTATTTCCTGTTTATTAATATTTCGCTTTATATTGGTTTTGCCAGGTATCTCAAAGGCAAGCAGACGGTACTTTGGGAAAAGGCCAAACGGGAAGAATACAAACCGGTTGCGGATCTGGCCGATCGCAAGTAACTTTCGCCCCGCTGGCGGCCGGCATCCGGGTGCACCCGGTACTTGTTTGCGCCCATTGCCTGCCGACAATTGTAATACTGAACAACAAAACTTATGGATGTTTTTCCCCGGATCCTGCTGGTCCTTTTTTATATAATCCAGGCGGTCATTGCCCTCTATATCCTGACCCCTTTCTTTTCGGTGATTGCCTACAGTATTGTACGGCTGCTGGGGATCCGCCGGCCGGTTGAGCGGAAACCGTTCCTCACCGACCGCAACTTCGAAATCGGGATCATTGTCACTGCCCACCAGGAAACCGAATTTATATTTCCGCTGGTCGATTCGATCCTCCGGCAAACCTACGGGGGATTCGACATTTATGTGGTGGCCGACGACTGCGACCCGACGCTGCTGGTGTTTGATGACCCAAGGGTGCATGTGATACTGCCCTCCCCTGCCCTTCACGCCAAAGTAAAATCGATCGACCTGGCCATCCGCAGCTTTGTGCGGCCACATGATGTCACTCTCATCCTCGATTCGGATAACCTGCTTCATCCGAAGTTCCTTGAAACAGTGAACACCCATTTCCGCAAAGGTTACCGGGCAGTACAGGCCGATTTCAAACCAAAGAATACCGATACACTTTATGCGCGGATGGATGCCCTGGGCGATATGTTCAACTTCTTTATTGACCGGGAAACCCGCATGCGCCTTGGCTTTTCTTCCGCCATCTGGGGTTCGGGTATCGCCTTCGAATCCAGGTTATATGATGATGTGAAATATAAAACGCTGGTGGGTGGATTTGACAAGAAATTACAGTACACACTTGTGCTGAAGACCAGGACTATCGCCTTTGCTCCCGATGCCATCCTGTACGATGAAAAAATCAGTTCAGGCAAAACGCTCGAAAACCAGCGTGCCCGCTGGATCCACTCCTACTTCAACTATTTTGGCGAAAGTGCAAAAGTGCTGAAAGCCGGTCTGCGCCGTTTCAACCTGAACCTGATCTGGTTTGGGTTTGTGTTAATGCGGCCGCCTTTATTCATGACCATGTTTGCCGGCGTGCTGATGATGATCGCCTGTTTTTTCATTAATCCTGTTCTTGCCTTCGTGTGGCTCGGGATCTTTTTCTCCTTTTTCCTTTCCTTTGTGCTGATCGTACTCATCAAGGGGAACGACAAGCGCTACCTGCGTACATTGTTTATACTACCGGTATTTGCATTCCGTCAGGTACTTTCCATTCTGAAGCTAAAAAAGGCTTCGAAAAAGTTCCTGAAAACTCCGCACACCAAGTTGCTGTACATTGATGATATCCTCAAAGGGTAACGACCGGCTGGTTTGCCGGTGTAAGGAAGGCCTGGACACTACTGCGGTTCCTCAATAGCCTTTGCTTTTTTTGACCTCCACCTGAATATGGAGAAATTCAGTTTCAGCTTAAGGAAGTAGGATTCATAGTAACGGAACGAAAGCCATCCAAACAATACGGTGATGGAGATGGACAAAATGTAGATCAGTATGTTCTGCAAAACCAGGTTACTGGTCAGGTAAATGGAGAATACGATGGAGGTTCCGATACATACGGGATGGAACATATAGATACCGTATGATATTTTTCCCAGGAAATTCAGGAAGGGGTACTCAAGCCGGAAAATGGTTGCGGGGTTCATCGTGGCGTTGAACACGATCATGCCAAACAGCAATGCATAAATCCGGTAATCAAACAACTCGCTTGTTTCAAAAACGTAGTGTCCGACCAGGATGCTGCCAACCACGCCCGCAAGCAGCAGCCACTGGAATGTTTTGGTA
The DNA here is from genome assembly GCA_004173255.1 of Chitinophagaceae bacterium. Lineage (GTDB taxonomy): Bacteria > Bacteroidota > Bacteroidia > Chitinophagales > Chitinophagaceae > JBEVJC01. The sequence goes on from SDZZ01000331.1 coordinate 4,340, forward strand.
AAAAACAGTCGTTTTGAAAAAGACTCCTTCCGGAAATACAGTACACTGAATACACAACCCATTGCTATGCATGCAAGGTATTTCAGCTGTGAAGTGATGGAACTGATGAGCGAAGGCGACAACGATTTATCAAGGCCCGTTACATGTACAAAGAGCCGAACCAGTTCGGGCGACAGCCCGATAAGCAGGAAGCTGGCCAGCAGTAAATAACGTGACCGGAGGAAACGGACGAGCATTGGCTGGATAAAATAAAACTGTTCTTCCACCACTATACTCCAGCGCTGGTCAATATACGGTATGCTGAAATTATTAAAGTTCGGCAGCAACAGGAAAACCACCAGTATGTTGGTCAACGAAAGCTCCCGGAACATGGTGTCGGTATAACCCGGTACCACCAGGAAACCGATATGACTGAACACAAAAAGACTGAGCAGCAGCAGGAGATAATAAAGAGGAAGGATCCGCAGGATCCTGCGCAACCAGAAATGTTTCAGCCGCACAGTGCCGGTACCTTCACGTTCCTGCAGCAGCAGGGAGGTGATCAGGAATCCGCTCAACGCAAAGAAAAAAGTAACCCCGATTTTACCACCAACCGGAAACCAGTGCATTGCCGGTACCCCCCAGAATGGTTTCAGGAATTCGATATGGCCGATCAGTACGCGGATAGCCCCGATAGCCCGCAGGCCTGTCAGGTTCTTGAAATATACTTTAGCCGGAGCGGTTGAAGGCATAATCTGTGGCGGAAACTTTTTCCGGGTTAAAAAACAATGGGCACTACTTCACGCTGACCCACTGTTTCAATTCATGATCGTATTTCTTAATCACCCTTGCAGGGTTGCCCACTGCAATGGAAAACGGTGGTATGTCGCGGGTGACCACACTGCCTGCACCTACCTGGCTTCTTCGGCCGATGGTGATGCCCGGAAGCACCACGGAGTTGGATCCGATGTGCGCTTCGTCTTCAATGATGGTATGTTTGATGACCAGTGGCTGCACCGATGAGTTCTTCTCCCCATCTTCATAGCCATGGCTGAAACCGGCAACAAACACATGCTGGCCGATTCCTGAACCGTTACCCATGGTTACCGGGCCCAGTACCACCGAGCCAATGCCCACGCGCACACGGTCACCCATGAGCACATGACCCGAACCATTATTGATCACCACAAAACTTTCAATGGTTGTCAGTTCGCCGATTTCGAAGCGGTTCCACGGAAACACATCGATGCGGCTGTTGGAACGGATCACCGAGCCTTTGCCGCGCTTGTGGTAAAACCGGTTTACCAGCAGGCGGATCCATAAACG
>SDZZ01000883.1 GCA_004173255.1 Chitinophagaceae bacterium
AAGCCGCTCGAGAATATAAAAAAAGGAATCGGTTCCCTGGGCTATAAAGTGGTGGAACCCCACGCACACGATGCTCATGACGGTCACGATCATGGCGACGATAATTCCTTTTTAAGCAATAATAAGAAACGGTTCTTATTTACCCTGCCCTTTACCCTTGTGCTCATGCTGCACATGGTAGACCGCTGGATACATATTCATTGGTTAATGAACCCCTGGATACAGCTCGCCTTGTGTATGCCGGTATTTTTGGTAGGGCTTTGGTATTTTGGCCGCAGCGCCTGGAAGAGCCTTATCAACGGTATGCCCAATATGAATGTGCTGGTTACCCTGGGTGCCGTGGCTTCTTTTGCCTATAGCCTTACCGGTGCCCTGCTCGGCTGGGGACACAACTATTTATTCTTCGAAACCACGGCTTCTATCATTACCCTGGTATTGCTGGGGAATTACCTGGAAGAAGCCTCTATCGAATCCACTCAAAAGGAAGTAAGGAAACTGGCGAAAAGCCAGAAGCTGATGGCGAACATGATCGCCTACGACGACCAGCATCAGGAGCAGATTTTTCCGGTGGAGAATACGGTTTTAAAAGAAGGAGACCTGATACTCATTAAGAACGGTGAACAGGTGCCCATCGACAGCAAGATATTGTGGGGCGATGCGATGCTGAATGAAGCCATCATCACCGGCGAAAGTATTCCCGTAAGCAAAACAAAAAAAGATTTCCTCATTGGCGGCAGTGTATTGGAAAGTGGCCTGGTAAAGGCACAGGTAACCGCCACGGGCAAAAACACCGTACTGTCCGGCATCCTAAAAATGGTGCAGGATGCCCAGGGCGAAAAGCCTCCCATGCAGAAACTGGCCGACCGCATCAGCGCCATATTTGTGCCGCTGGTAATTGGGATAGCTGTGCTTACCTTTTTGGGCAATTATTTTTTTGCAGATAAAACCGTCGGCCTTTCCATGATGCGTTCTATTGCGGTGCTGGTGATCTCCTGTCCCTGTGCAATGGGCCTGGCCACGCCGGCAGCCATTGCCGTAGGATTAGGG
>SDZZ01000332.1 GCA_004173255.1 Chitinophagaceae bacterium
GATATAGGGAGAGCGGGCATCGTATTCACGTGTCTGGAAATTATTGTCGGGCAGTTTCACAAAGGAGTGATGCATCCGGATTGTGATGGCTTCCGGCGCGGGCGTTACATCCCGGATATAGGAGCCTGTTTTTCCATCGGTATTGATAAAGGTGATGGTCGATTCGAATTCGCTGTTGAGCGGGAAGTTTTTAGTCCGTTCCAGGTAGATGGCGCTCCGTGTGCTGTCGGCCGTATAGAGGCCTTGTTTTGCGTCCTGCAGTTGTGAGGCCATTTGTACAGCGTCACGCATCAGGAAGGAAGTGGCGTCAACCAGTACGCTTCCATTTGTTTCGGCACCAACGGTAAAACCCCAGATTACAGATTGGGCAAATGATTGTTCCACTGCCCGGCGTTCGTTTGCGTCGCTGGTCAATGCCCGGTAGGTGTAGTTGGGTTCGATCATCAGCACTTTGTTGCCGACCCGGTGGAATTTGACGATATAGGTAGTGCCCAGTTTGCCCCGGTCGAGTCCGATGTCATTGGACCCTATTCCGGCCGGCAGGGACGTCTGGTAGATGAACTCTTCATCGAACCGGTCAATTTTCAGCCAGACTTTTCCCGTCTTCGCATCCCAGTAAAAATCATGGAAGCCTTTGTAGGCCGTGAGTGATTTCGTTTTGGCCTGGATATCGCCCTGGGCGTGGGATTTAGCCGGAAACAGGTTAAGGCAGAAGGCCAGCAGGATGAATGCGGGGTATCTCATGATAGTCTGTGTTTTGAGGTAAATAGGAGTGGGAGGGAAGATATTCTAAATACTCATTCCAATATCGATGCCTTTGATCTTTTTGTATAGGTCCGTTGCATAATTGTCCGTCATGCCCGATACAAAATCAAGGACACCCATTACTTTCTGGTAATTGCTTCCGTTTTCATAACGGAACTGTTCCGGGATCAGTTTTGCCGCTTTTTTCTGCGCGTTGGTGATGGCCGTTTTTGAGGCCAGTACTGGCGGAATCATTTGGGAAAGCAATTCCGACATCACATTATAACCTGCGTTTTCTATTTCAACGACTGAGCGGTGGTTGTAAATGTACCTGACTGATACGTTGATGATCTGGCCGATGGCGGGGCATTCGTCGCCGATGGTATCGAATAACGACTTGTTGTAATCTCCCGACAAGATCTTTTCAAAATCCCGTTTATAAATTTCAGTTGCCCGCATCACGAGGGCGTTGATGGTTATAGCACGGAGGAAGCTGATCTTTTCATTGCGGTTATCAATGTTTGAAAGGTTACGGTCGAGTTTCTCCATGTCACTTCCCAGGTTATCCAGCAGGGAAACAAGTAAGGCGCGGCATTCATTGTGTTCAACTATATGGAGACGATGCGCGTCTTCCAGGTCAATAATATTATAGCAGATATCGTCCGCGGCTTCAACCAGCCAGACGAATGGATGACGTTTATAGATCAGTGGGTATTCGCTTTCCCGGATCATGGATGTCTTTTCTGCGATCTCCCGAAAATTGCTGGTCTCCCCCTGGAAGAAACCAAACTTCTTACGATGTATCGGACCTCCCTTGATTTTGCCACCCGATTCGCAGGGATATTTTGCAATGGCGGCGAGGGTGGAGACTGTCAGGTCGAACCCGGAACTGGTCTTACCGTTTTGCTGGTGAGTCATCACCCGGATGGCATTGGCATTTCCTTCAAAATGGATGAAGTCATTCCACTCCGCATCACTGAACTGCGATTTCAGGGTTGACTCATGCGCCGCAAAATAACTCGCGATCGCATCTTCCCCTGAATGACCAAAAGCCGGATTGCCAATGTCGTGACAAAGGCTTGCAGCTGCGATCACACTCGACAGGCTGTACTTATAGAATTCGATGCTTTCGGGTGACAGGTCTGCAGCGTATTGTTCTGCAATATGCCCACCGGCAAGTGTGCCAAGGGAACGCCCTACTGACGCGACTTCCAGCGAATGGGTGAGGCGATTGTGGACGAATACACTGCCAGGTAGCGGGAATACCTGGGTTTTATTTTGTAACCGGCGGAAGGGCGAGGAGAAGATGATACGGTCGAAATCGCGTTGGAAGACGCTTCGTGGGTCTTGTTCTCCTTTTTTATTGTAGCCAAGTCTGTGGGCGGAATAAATCCTGTTCAGGTCAGTCATGAACAATGTCCTTTTTGAATGGAACTGGAAAAATACGCAATCCGTGGTATGTGATCGTTACAATTATTGTGTTAGTTTTAATCGAACCTTACCGATTCCCTTTAAAAACATGACGCCGTTTCCTTCAACTTTCGATTCCATCCAGCTCCACTTCCCCTGATGAGTAGTTATCCGTAAAACTACAGGCGACCATCGTCGCATGTACACCCATGAATTGTGACTACGTTAAACCTCATCAATGAAATATTCAACTTTCCTCGCAGCGCTGGCTGCGATCACGCCTATCTGCCTGCCGGCACAGGATTCATCAATCATCCGCAGCACTGCACGCAACAGTAACCGCATCCTCGTGATAGGTGGGGGAGGTGCCCGAGGCGCCTGGGGCGCGGGTTACGCGAAGTACCTGACCCGGATGCACGGCGAACCGTACAAGGTGGCCTTTGGTACCAGCACCGGCAGCCTGATGATCCCGCTGATCGTTACCAATGAGTTTGACCTGCTTAAAACGGCGTACACATCCGTTACCCAGAAAAGCATTTTCAACGAAAATCCATTCAGCAAAAAAACAGGGGCACTCAAAGGTTTTAAAGCCATGAAACGAATCCTGTTCGGGAAGAAGACGTTCGGGGAAAGCAAAAATCTGAAAGGGACTATCCGTGAATTTATGAACCGGGATATGTTTAACCGGATCCAGCAGCAACGACTGGAGTTTGTTGTTACCGTGGTTGACTTCAAAACCGGCCAGGCGGAATACAAGTCTTCGGCAGAAATTCCTGACTATGATAACATGGTTAACTGGATGTGGGCCTCCGCCAACCAGCCCATCTTCATGTCTTATTACGAAAAGGACGGTCACGCCTACGTCGATGGTGGGGTAATGGAGAACGTTCCACTTGAGTACGCATTGCAGTACGCGCTGATGCACGACCAGACTGAGATTGACGTCATCATCAACAAACCAAAAGACCCGGTACTCGACAAGGAATTCCCAAACCGGAAAATCCTGAAGGGGCTCAACCGATTAATCGAATTCTTTACCCTTGAAATCCGCGACGATGATCTCACCATCCCTGAACTGCAGGCGCAACTGGCAAACTGTATCGGGACAGACACCGCGATGGCGGCCAGCCGCAGCAATGAGAAAAGCTATCGAATCAACTTTTACTATTTCCCCTCCGACCTGTTTAAAAAGAAACTCTATGAAAAGGAATTGCTGTTCGACAAGGGTCGCATGCTCGATATGTGGACCGAGGGCGAAAACGGGGCAAAGGATGAGCAGGAACGAAGCGACCTTGAAACCATGACCGTTCCAAAAAGCGTCCTGGAAAGTTTCCTGAAAAGAAGAAAACAATGATCAGGGTGTACTCTCTCCAATGGCCAAAGGCAACGTTGGATGAGGAAGAAAATGATCAGACGAATACTTTCTCCAATTGCGAATGAAGGACAATCCTTATACCCCATTCGTGTGATTTTTGGCCATAACCCGCATCAATACTGCATTCCTTGGGAAAAAAAGGAATGGGATCAACTTAATTTACCTAGATTTGGAAACAGCGAATTTCGCTGTTGAAGCCTATCTCCTTTGAACTGAAACCCCACCACCCCCGCATCCCTGCGTTATTGGCCACCAGCTGTCAGCATTGACAGTACATGTTTTAACTCTGATTTTATAGCAACGTCCAACCGGTTCAACCAGACCGGCCGGATAAACCATTGCTTAACCAAAACATCAGGCCATGCGTGTTTCTTCTATTGCAGGAGTTGAAGCGAGTTTTAAATCAACAGGGAATAACAACGAGTATTTATTTAAAAAGATATCAGTACCGGTGCCGGGGGAAGACCTCCACCTGGAAGGACTCCTCTGTACACCCCGTGGCCGCTCGGGATACTTCTATACGGGTGTTACCAAAAAAGAACGGATCCTGTTACATTTCACCGCCGGTCACCTGCGCTCCGACATGGCAACCCTCACGCGCAACAATTACCACGTGTCGGTGCCCTTCGTCATCGCGCGCGATGGAACCATCTACCAGTTATTCTCTTCCAAATTCTGGTCAGGCAACATCGGCAAAGGCATCGGCAATGCCGGTAACGCTGAGGATAAGAAGACTATCTCTATCGAAATTTCCAACTATGGTTTCCTGACTGAAAAAAACGGCAACCTCGAAACCATTTACTCACGACTCCCTGGCCCTAACGGACCCGGCCCGGTGGATGTGTACTGTTCGGCCAACGAGCGGGATGCCTACACAACGATTGCAACTCCGTTCCGCAGCCAGACGAAATTTGCCTCGTTCACCTCACAACAATACGAAAGTCTCATCGTCCTGTTAAGGTATCTGACTGCAACCTATAATATCCCTCGCGAATTCATGCCCGACAACCTGCGTTTCCAGGCAACAGACCAGGTACTTCGCTTCCAGGGCATCGTATCGCACGTCAACTACCGTGAAAGCGGGAAATGGGATATCGGCCCTGCCTTCGACTGGGCAAGGGTTGTGGCAGGCGTTCAGGCATCTGCATTCCAGGTAGCTGCACCGGCAACACGAAGTGTTGTAGCAAGCATCCCCGGATTTTCAAACGAAGCCGTCGACGAAAATGCGGCAGTCAACGGAACCGCAACAACCCGTGATGCTTCCGCTACGGACGTAATTACCTCCGAACGCAGCATCGAGGAACTGGTCACCGGAACGGATGAATCAACCATCACCGGTAGTGAAACAGAAAACCCGGATGACATGCCCCTGTCGTTGCACCAGCCTGGATCGACCATCCACGCGGTTTTCGTAGGCATCAATGCCTACCCACGCATTCCTTTAAATGGTTGTGTGAAAGACGTCATGGACATGGACCGCTTCCTTCGCGAAATGCTGAAGCAGCAGGACCAGGTAACCTACAGCCCGCTCTACTTTGTGGCGCCGCATTCGTCAGACAATAGTTTTATCCAGTATAAAACAGA
>SDZZ01000884.1 GCA_004173255.1 Chitinophagaceae bacterium
AACAGAAATTTGAAGAGCTACTGATGAACGTACTGGCAACCGGCCGGTCGCACAAAGAGTTTGAAACCCCCGCCCTGGTGAACACGCCCGATGGGGATCAGCTGTACTACCTGGATTTTGAATACGCTCCGTTGTTTGAAACCGATGGCACCGTGTCCGGCATTATGGCCCAGGTGTACAATGTAACGGAAAAAGTTGCCGCGCGATTGAAAAGTAAGGAAGCAGCGGAAAGACTGGAACTGGTGCTCAATGCAAGTGAACTCGGCACATGGGAACTTAGTTTACCTGGAAACGAATTTACCTTTTCGAAAAAGTTTTTAGAGATATTTCATTTTGAGGAGGACCAGCAGCCCACCCATGAAGAAGTGCTTAAACGCATTCATCCAGGTGATTTGGCAGCACGTGCCGCGGCATTTGAATCGGCATATGCTTCCGGAACCTTAATTTATAATTGCCGCCTGCTTACCGGTGAAGAACAGGTTCGCTGGATTGAAGTAAAGGGCAAAGTTTTTTACGATGACCAGCAACAACCAGTGAAAGTTATCGGAACCATCCGGGATTTTACCGAGGAGAGAAAAGCGCAGCAACGCATTACCGAAAGCGAGCTCAGGTTCAGAACGGTTGCTGATACCGCGCCCGTAATGATCTGGATGTCGACGTCCGATAAAGCACGTTCGTTTTTCAACAAAGCCTGGCTGATGTTCCGGGGACGTACAAGCCGCGAAGAAGCCGGCATGGCGTGGATGGAGGCCATTCACCCGGATGATGCCCCGCATTGCCTGGAGATCTATACCAAAAATTTCGATGCACGTAAGGAATACCATATGGAATACCGCCTGCTTCGCTACGATGGAGAGTACCGCTGGATCTCTGAGAATGGTGTGCCCCGTTTTGGTGCGGATGGTTCTTTCGAAGGATATATCGGTGCTTCCAAAGACATTCACGACCGAATCGTGTTCGAGGAAAAGATTCAGGAAAGCGAGACCAGGTTACGCATTGCAGCGTTGTCGGGCGAGCTCGGCACCTGGGATTACAGTCCAATAACC
>SDZZ01000333.1 GCA_004173255.1 Chitinophagaceae bacterium
ATCCTGATGGGTTACTATAATGATGAACTGAAAACATTGAAGAAAGACGACGCAATCAAACTGGTGAATGTAGGTGAATACCCGGCCGACCGTTCGGTCGACATTATACAGCATGCGGCCATGATGCAGGTGATCAGCACCATTTACAACCTGGAAGAAACCATAACCAAGACCTGATATGGAAAGAGAAATTATTGAAAACGGCTTGAACCAGAGCAGGCGCAGGTTCCTTTCAAAGCTCAGCCTGGGCCTTGGCAGTGTTGCACTGGGATCGTTGCTTATTCCTGACCTGTTCGCCGATACCCCGCTTGCGGATACTGGCCTTGCACAGGGTCTTCCGCATTTTGCACCAAAGGCAAAACGGGTGATCTATTTATTCCAGGCCGGTGCGCCCTCGCAACTGGAGTCATTTGACTTTAAACCAAAACTAAGGGAGATGACCGGGCAGGAGTTGCCCGATTCGGTGAAGGGCACACAACGGCTGACAGGCATGACGGCCAACCAGAAATCATTCCCCATGGTTGGTTCCGCTGTCGATTTCAAACAATATGGAAAGGCCAACACCTGGGTGAGTGATATGTTCCCTTATACAGCTAAAGTAGTGGATGATATCTGTATCATTAAATCGATGCATACCGAAGCGATCAACCATGATCCGGCAATTACTTTCTTTGAAACCGGCGCCCAGCAAGGCAACCGGCCAAGCATGGGTTCGTGGGTGAGCTACGGCCTGGGCAGTGAGAATAAAAACCTGCCGGCTTTCTGTGTACTGCTGTCGAAGGGACGGGGCAATGGCCAGGGCGTTTACAGTAAACTCTGGGGCAGCGGTTTCCTTGACAGTATTCACCAGGGGGTAAAATTCAGCGGTGGGGAAAACCCGGTGTTATATCTAAATGACATGAAGGGGATGAGTCGCTCCGGCCGCCGGCAGATGCTGGACAAACTCGCCAGCCTGAATGAAATCTCCTACAAGGAATTCGGTGATCCGGAAATAGCTACAAAGATCCAGCAGTATGAAATGGCTTACCGCATGCAGACTGCTATTCCTGAAGTGACCGACCTGTCGAAGGAACCGGATGATATTATCAAGTTGTATGGGCCGGATTGCCTGGTGCCCGGGACTTTTGCCGCGAATGCATTACTGGCGCGGAAGCTATCGGAAAATGGTGTGCGCTTTGTGCAGCTGTACCACCAGGGGTGGGACCAGCATGATGACCTGCCATCGGAAATGGCCAAACAGGCAATGGATGTGGACCAGGCTTCGGCAGCACTGGTCACCGACCTCAAACAACGTGGTATGCTCGATGAAACACTGGTAATCTGGGGCGGTGAATTTGGCCGTACCAATTACAGCCAGGGTAAGATGACAAAGGAAAATTATGGCCGCGATCACCATCCGCGTTGTTTCAGTATCTGGATGGCGGGCGGTGGGATCAAACCGGGGATTGTATATGGCGAGACGGATGACTTTGGTTATAACATTATCAAAGACCCGGTGCATGTGCACGATTTCCAGGCAACGATCCTGAACCAGTTAGGTCTGGATCATGAAAAACTTATTTATAAACATCTTGGCCGCCGCTACCGGTTGACCGATGTATCCGGCTCGGTAGTAAAAGGTATTCTTGCATAAAAACAACACTGCTATATGAACAGGAAAAAATTTCTCGCAACATCTGCTGTGGTGGGCTCTGGCCTGCTGATCTGCAAAGACCTCTTTGCCACTGACCGTGAGCCCCGTTACGGGCACAACGGGATGCGTTATAAAATGAATACGGGATGGGGCCGGCTCGACAGTGGAAAATATCCTGTCAACGATTGCCATGAAATGGTAATGGATAACAAGGGAAGGATCCTGATGCTGGGAAATGACACCCATAACAATGTACTTATCTATAACAAGTCCGGGAGGTTGCTGGATTCGTGGGGCACGAAGTTTCCCGGGGCGCATGGACTCACCATTGCCGATGAAAACGATTTACAGTTCCTTTATATAACTGATACCGACACCCACCAGGTTTTTAAAACAACCATGGACGGAGAAATACAGCTGACCATAAATGTGCCACTCGACGGCGGCCTGTACACGAAGGCAGACGAATTCAAACCCACCGAAGTGGCCGTGGATACCAACGGTGACTTTTTCGTTGCCGATGGTTACGGATCACAATATATACTGCACTATGACGGCAAAGGCAACCTCAAATCCTACTTCGGTGGAAAAGGGGAAGGGGACGAACACCTCGATAACGCACATGGAATTACCATTGACCGGCGCAACCTGATCCCAACATTACTGGTAACTGACCGCACCCGTAACTGTTTTAAACGATTCAGCATGGAAGGCAGGTATATCGAAACCATCAAACTGCCGGGTGCCTGTGTGTGCCGGCCGGTGATCCGCGGTCAAAACCTGTATGCAGCGGTGCTTCGGTCGCCGGACTTATCGGTCGAGAAATCAGGTTTTGTCACCGTACTCGACAAAAACAACAAGGTGGTATCCAACATTGGCGGCACTGAACCGATGTATAATAATGGAGTATTACAACCAATGGCACAAAAAGAAAAAATATTTGTCCACCCCCACGACGTCTGCGTCGATGACGACGAAAACATCTATGTCGCTCAATGGGCTTCCGGCAAAGTGTATCCGTATAAATTCACGAGGGTTTAAATAATCTGCCGGGAGAACGACAGTGCAACAACCAATCGGAATTGGCGAGCCTTGGCGGGATAGGCCATAGTTCAACAACAAGTCATAACGATTGCCCGGGCCTTTGCCGGCACAGCGAGACAAACCGATTGGTTTTTGAACGGCCAGTTCCCTGGTTATCTTTAAACGACCGCCCGGATTTAACGGACAGCACTTTGGTATTTAGTTATGGAGAAAAGATTACGGGTCATCGCCGCCAACACACTGATTGTCCTCAATGTTTTTATTTTATTCCTGCTATTGTTTGAAAACAGGCTGGTAATCCCGGCATGGCTGCAGGTGTTTGGCCGTATGCATCCGTTGCTGTTGCATTTTCCGTTGGTGATGCTGGTAATTGCGATGGCATTGGAGTTTTTCCGTTTCCCGACCAAACATCAATTGAATGAGTTTTACGAACGTTTTGCGAGTTACCTGTTAGTTGCCGGTGCCGTGCTTGCCGGAGTCACCGTGGTGATGGGCCTTTTTCTTTCGAGGGAGGAAGGCTATGAAGGAGATGTGCTCGACTGGCACAAATGGGCAGGGGTCGCTGTGATGTTTTTTTCATCGCTGGTGTACCTGCTGCGGGGTTTTAGTTGGTATAACCGCCTTCTGGCAAGGGTTTCAGCCGTGGTACTCCTTGTGCTTCTTTTAGTGACGGGTCACTACGGGGCCGTTTTAACGCATGGTGATGACTTTCTCCTGGCACCGGTGATGGAACAAAAGGTGAACGAGCCGGTGGCCTTTGAGCAGGCAGAAGTGTTTACCGATGTTATCCAGCCCATTTTCCAGGGCAAATGTGTGAGTTGTCATAATCCGTCCAAATCAAAGGGCGCACTCCAGCTGACTGATTCTGTCAGTATCCTGAAAGGAGGTAAAACCGGCAAGCTGTTCGACGCCGGCCATCCTGAACTGAGCCTGCTGCTGCAACGGATCCATTTACCCGAAGGGGATAAAAAACGGATGCCACCAGTCGGTAAACCCCAGCTTACCCCGACAGAAATCGAGTTGCTTACTTTATGGATAAGCGCCGGAGGTATGTTTTCCAGGAAGCTGGTTGACCTTCCGGAAACGGATTCCCTCCGGCAACTCGCCGCACCTGCCTTTACCTCCGCAACAAAGAAGGAATATGCATTCGAACCGGCGGATCCCGCATTGGTTAAAAAACTCAATAATGAGTACAGGGTAATCACCCCGGTCGCGCTGGGTTCGCCTGCATTGAACGTAAACATTTTTAATAGCAGCAACTACACATCAAAGGTGCTTCAGGAACTGGCACCTTTATCAACCCAGGTGGTTTCGATCAACCTGGCAAAAATGCCGGTGAAAGATGCTGACCTGGAAACAATCGGGAAACTTTTCAACCTGGAAGTGCTTAACCTGAATTTCACGGGTGTTACCGGGGCGGGCCTGAAACAACTGGCCCCACTTGCGCGCCTGCAATCGCTCTCGCTCTCCGGTACTGACATTACATTGCAAGATCTGGATGCGATCAACCCGCTCACGCAGCTCAAACACCTGTCGGTCTGGGAAACAAAAATCACCCCGCAGGAAATTGAATCGTTCCGCAAGTCACATCCTGCTATGCTGGTCAATGCCGGTTCATCCACCAGTGGTGATTTATTGAAACTAAACCTGCCGCAACTGGAGAATGAGGTCAATGTATTTTCCGACCAGGTTGTGGTTAAACTCAAACACCCGGTAAAGGCAGTGCAGATGCGCTATTCCGTTGATGGTACACCGGTCGACAGTATCAGGTCACCGTTGTATGAAGACGGCAAAATTGTCATCACAAAAAATTCAACGATAAAAGTGCGTGCGTTCAAACCCGGATGGATCGGCAGTGATGAGGTATCCTATGGATTTTACCAGGGCAGGTTCAGGCCGGATAGTTTCGCCCTGTTGACCCCGGTCTTTGAAGTGTATAAATCGGCCGGCGTTAAAACATTATTCGACCAGCGGCTTGGCAACCCGGCCAATTACTACAGCGGAACATGGCTGGGCTTCTCCAGGAATAATGCGGAAATAGTTATGAAGTTTGACCAGCCTGCTGCCATTTCCTCCATATCATTCAATACCTATCAGGCGCCTTACCGCGAATTGTTTGCCCCCATGGAAATGGAGGTGTGGAGTGGCGATGGGCCAGGTAAATTCAGGCTGGTTAAAACGGTCCGGTTCGCAGAAGAAAAAGACAAACAGGTATTGCTGCTGCAGACCATGTTTCCGAAAACATCGTTCAGGTATATGAAACTGGTGATCAAACCACGAATGGTATTGCCAGGCAAAATCATCCCGGAGAAAAAGGGACTGTACCCTGTGATGCTGGTTGACGAAATCCTGTTGAATTGACTTTTGCTTAGCCTTCTTCATTCTCTAACATCCCGGCATCGATGCCGGTAAATGCGCTTTTGCCACCCGAAAAC
>SDZZ01000334.1 GCA_004173255.1 Chitinophagaceae bacterium
GCGCTGCCACATTCAATGCTGTTTTGACTTCCGCCTTGATTTCTGCCGGGCATCCCTGGTTCTCTTTCACTCCTTTCACGGTCGGGCAATTATCTTCTTCATCATTGATGCCATCGCCATCGGCGTCCGGTACAGGACACCCTTTGTAACGGGCCAGTCCGGCAATACCAGGACATGCATCCACATCATCAGGGATTCCATCTTTATCGGAATCAACCGGGCAACCCTTGTTTTCAATGGGGCCGGGCTGGTCAATGCACTGGTCATCCTTGTCAGGCACGCCATCTTTATCGGCGTCAGCATACGGACAGCCTTTATTATCGGCGGGGCCGGCAATGCCAGGGCATCCGTCTTCAGTATCGATCACGCCGTCATTGTCGGTATCGGGACAACCGCCATTTTCCGGTTTGCCTGCAATTGTGGGGCAGTTGTCTTTTGAATCCGGCACACCATCGCCATCCTTATCCGATGGTTTCTTCGGCTGTTGTTTGCCCAGGAAAATACCGATGGTACCACCTATTACATGATGTTTGTAACTGCTGGCATTATAGTTATCGGGTATATACACTTTTGAAAAACTCTGGCTGAAATTGGCGGTGAGGTACATGCGGCCAAATTCAAAACCGGCAAGGGCATTGTATCCGAGGTCAATGGTCTGGTACTTGCCTTCCCCTTTTCCAACCGGCAGGTCATCCACCTCATCACTTTCATAACTCACACCGGCAACCAGTGTTTCCGATTTATGCGAGCCGGAATAAAAGAAGGAAAGGTAGGGGCCGCCGCCAACAATGAATTTCGAATTCTTCCCGATTTTTTGTTTAAATACAAGATTCAGCGGGATATCTATATAGTTGATGTACTGTTTGCGGGTGGAAGAGTAAAAGGTATTAACAACCGAATCGGGTCGCGATGGAAAAGTATAGGTAATAGTTGAGTCCTTTGCAAACTGGTACTCACGGCCCTTGTTGAAGAAGGTAACGCCTGACTGGAAGTAAAACGGGGAAGTCGGGCCAAGGGGAATATCGGCAAGGAAACCAAGATGCACACCGGTCCGTGGCTTATAACTCTGTTTTTCTATATCCCAGTAAGGAAGATCGTTCTGTTCTTTGATGGTAGAATTGTGGAGGCCACCCTGTAGGGCAATCCGGATCTGGGCCTGGGGAGCGCTCAGCACGGTAAACAAAATAAGGGTAAGCAGGAACCTTTTCATGGACAGGATGTTGGTTTGGATATTGATTTCATTACAAAAGTTGTAAATATTTCGCAAAGTTCAAAGTACTAACCCGAAATAGCTGGTAGTTAAACCAACGTTGTTATCCGATCAGTGCAACGGAATATCTCCATTTTTAGTGTGCAATCTTCGTTGCGGCTGCAATGCCTGCTCGCATTGGGCCGTAGCTTAACAGGCTACAAATCAAACTTTATGCCCTGGGCCAGTGGCAAGCTGGGGCTATAGTTGATTGTATTAGTCTGCCTTCTCATATATACTTTCCATGCATCACTGCCGCTTTCGCGGCCGCCGCCGGTTTCCTTTTCACCGCCAAAAGCCCCGCCGATTTCCGCACCGCTGGTGCCGATATTTACGTTGGCAATTCCGCAGTCACTACCGGCAACCGATAAGAATTGTTCCGCTTCACGCAGGTTAAGGGTCATTACGGCCGAGCTTAGCCCCTGGGGCACGTCGTTCTGCAGGTGGATGGCTTCGTCAAAGGTTTTATAGCGAAGCAGGTAGAGGATAGGGGCAAATGTTTCCTGTTTAACAATGGGCAGCGAGCTGGCTGCCTCGGCAATACAGGGTTTCACGTAACAACCACTTTCATATCCGCTCCCGTTCAGCACGCCACCTTCCACTATAAAGTTGCCTCCCTGTTCCTTGCACAGGCGGATGGCTTCCAGGTAGTGTTTAACGGCATCGGTATCGATCAGTGGGCCAACATGGTTGTGCTGGTCGAGCGGATCGCCGATTTTCAGCTGGCCATAAGCCGCCACCAGTCTGGCTTTCACTGTCTCATAAATATTGTCGTGGATGATCAGCCGCCTGGTGGTGGTACATCGCTGGCCTGCCGTGCCAACTGCGCCGAATAACGAACCCAGCACAGCGATATCAATGTCGGCATTTTCAGTAATGATAATGGCATTGTTGCCGCCGAGTTCCAGCAAGGCTTTTCCAAGCCGGGCGCCGACTGCGGCACCAACCGCTTTTCCCATCCGGGTGGAACCAGTGGCCGAAAGGAGGTCAACCTTCGGGTCATTGCTCAGCCATTCACCTGCGTCCCGGTATCCGACCAGCAGGTTACTGACACCTTCCGGCACATTGTTTTTCCGGAAGACTTCTGCCACAATATACTGGCAGGCAACTGCACACAGCGGTGTTTTTTCTGAAGGCTTCCAGATACAGACATCCCCGCAAACCCAGCCTAGCATTGCATTCCAGCTCCATACTGCAACAGGGAAATTGAAGGCCGATATAATTCCGACAATCCCCAGCGGGTGGTATTGCTCGTACATCCGGTGTGAAGGGCGTTCGCTGTGCATGGTAAGACCATGCAACTGTCTGGACAGACCCACGGCAAAGTCGCAGATGTCGATCATTTCCTGCACCTCGCCATAACCTTCCTGCAGACTTTTACCCATTTCATAGGAAACCAGTTTACCCAGGTCTTCTTTATAATGCCGGAGGGCTTCGCCAACCTGGCGGACCACTTCGCCACGTTTTGGTGCGGGCCAGGTGCGCCATTCCCGGAACCCTTCGCTGGCGGTGGCCATAATTTTTTTATAGGAAGCTTCATCGGCCGATGATACCGAGGCGATCAGTTTGCCGTCGACCGGTGACCATGAATCGATGTCCGATACGTTGGTTTCAATCCATAACTGCCCGGTGCTGACACCATGGTTCTTTTTACCAATCCGGAGTGCATCTAAAAATTTCATCTCGTTCATCGTGTTTCGTTTTGACGGTAAAAAAAAGCGGCGCACGGATTGGCCGGTTCGAATGTGTTGCTATTGGTATTTCACCGAAAAATATCCTTCGGTGATCTCGCTGACTTTTGTAGCGTCGAGCAGGTTGGTGCCATGGAACTGGAATGTTCCGCGTAACCGTTTGGTACCGGTATTGTGTTCAAGGATTACCAGTGTACCCGATTCGGAATACCGGGCGTTGGTTCCGTCGAGGTCAGGGTTGTAAACGCCGATGGACGTGCCCGCAAGGCCCTCAAACTGGTAACTTCCCGCCAGTATATTCTGTGGCATGCTGATACCGATGGACCGGTTCCCGGTTGTGGTAGTGCCGGAAATATTAAGTTGCTGCAGCATGTCGACACTAAGTCCGTAGTTGACATCCGGTACAAAGGATACGCCGTCAACCTTGAGGCGGATGGTATCGGAACCGGGAGTAGCCGGTAGTTCGGTGAAGTACGGCAGGTCGGTGAAACTGCCATTGGTTACAGCCAGCTGTTTATCATCCAGCATACGATACAGGTTATAGGTGAATGTACCGCTCATGGTCTTTCTGGACTCGTTGATCGAGGTAATGTTTACTTCGCCACCCGCAATGGAAACGTCATCACTCTGGTTGCTGGTAAAGGCATTGCGGTCGGCCAGTGTGCTGTCGACCCACGCTGCGCCATTTACAACAGTTGCATTGAGGGTATACCGATGCACGCCCGAATCGACCAGTGTCATGGTCAGGAGACGGCCATTTATACTCAGCCCGGAAATACTGATGAGCCCGGCCACACGGTAGGAAACTTCGGCGCGGTCAGCCGCCCATGCCACTCCGCCCACCGTGGCTTTGAGGTTGCCGGTTGCAGCCGGTGGTTGCGGATCAAGTTCCTCATCCGGTTCCTGCTGGCAGGAACTGAATAGAAGGGCAAGCGATAACAGGGTGCAGGAAAGAATTTTCAGGGACATCCGTACGTTTTTGCGAAGGTATAAAAAATAGGGTTCCGGCCAGGCTCAGTATTGCTCGGAGTCGTTGGGGAAATCCTGGCTTTTTACATCGGCAATATACTGCTGCACGGCCCCGGTAATCAGTTCGCTGAGGTTAAGATACTGACGGAGGAAACGGGGTTTGAATTCATTGTTGATGCCCAGCAGGTCGTGCATAACGAGTACTTGTCCGTCACAATGTTTACCCCCACCGATCCCGATGGTGGGGATGCTCAGTGACTCGCTCACTTCCTTTGCCAGGCCAGCCGGGATTTTTTCCAGCACAATGGCGAAGGCACCAGCTTCCTGAAGCAGGAGGGCGTCCTTTTTCAATTTCTCCGCTTCGTTTTTTTCCGTGGCGCGCACCACGTAAGTGCCAAATTTATTAATCGATTGCGGCGTCAGGCCGAGGTGGCCCATCACCGGTATACCGGCACTGACAATCTTCCGTACGCTGTCGATGATTTCTTCGCCGCCTTCCAGTTTGACTGTGTGACCACCGCTCTCCTTCATAATACGGACGGCCGAGGCCAGGGCGATTTCGGAGTTGGACTGGTAATAACCAAATGGGATATCCACCACTATAAGTGACCGGTCACGACCGCGTACCACACTCTGTGCATGGTAGATCATCTGGTCCAGCGTGATGGGCAGCGTGGTGGTGTGGCCTGCCATCACATTACTCGCACTATCGCCTACCAGGATAATATCCACACCGGCCGCATCAAATAAACGGGCAAATGAATAGTCATAGGCCGTGATCATTGATATTTTTTCACCGGCTGCCTTCATTTTCTGCAGCGTGTTGGTCGTTACTTTTTTTATTTCTTTCGGGACTGACATTCCGGTGGTTTTAGTATTTAAATCTACGCCGTTTTAAACGGAACGGCTCCGGATATCCGGAGCCACTGGCAGGGCGACAGGTACTGCATTAACAACTGCACGTTGCGGCATCGGGCTGGTACAACGTCAGGCCTGGAGCTTTTTTGCCTGGAGCTCTTCAAACAGGCTCTGGATGAGGCCGTCTGCCAGGCCGATCTTGGGAACAAAAATTTCCTGCGCGTCGGCCCAGCGCATTACATTCATGTAGATCAGCAATGCCGGCACAATCACGTCGGCGCGGTCTTCACGAAGTTTATACAACGTCATCCGCTGGGCGAGGCCCATATTACTGA
>SDZZ01000885.1 GCA_004173255.1 Chitinophagaceae bacterium
GCATATGACTGGACCGACGCAACCGCCCGGAATACCAAATACCGATGCCTGCAGAAGCTGAAAGAATATTTAAAGAATAAATAAAAAAGATTGGATCAATATCCTGACATATCACCTTCAGAGCTCGAACGGATCGAGCGTTACCTGACCGGGCAGATGGATGCCCCGGAGAAGGAAGGTTTTGAATCGGAACTGGCTGCACAACCGGTATTGCGGGCGCAGACCGGCGAGGTGAAGCTGCTGATCACCGGCATCAGGGAGGTTTCGGTGGCCGAAAAGATGAAGCAGTTTCACGATGAAATGAACAGCACCGAAAAAACAGTTCCCCGTATTGGCGGCATGAAACGCTGGCTGGTAGCAGCTTCCGTGATAGCCGTGGTCGGTATCGGTATGTGGTTTGCCCTGGGTCGAAACAGCCGCGAAGACAATACTTACCTGGCCTATTATGAAAAGGATCCAGGCCTGCTTTCGGCCATGGGAAGTACTTCCGATAACTACGATTTCGACCGCGCCATGATTGATTATAAAAACGGCAACAACCCGGCGGCCATCAAAACCTGGGAGACGCAGGTGAAACAATCGCCTGCAAATGATACGCTCAACTATTTCCTCGGCTCTGCCTATTTAGCAGAAGGCAACACATCAAAGGCGCTTGAATATTTTAACCAGGTGATCCGTAAAGGGGAAAGCAGTTTCCTGCAGGATGCTTACTGGTACAGCGCCCTGGCGTTTATTAAAGAAGGAAAAAACAAAGAGGCAAGACCCCTTCTGGAAAAGTCGGATCGCAAGGAAAAAGATGAACTGCTGAAGGCAATCAACGACTAACGCCCCGGAGCCCGGCGGCCGGTCAGCTGAAACAGCAGCCGGTTGAACAACCTCCTCTTTTGCTTCAACGAGCGCGATAACACAACAACAAAAAAAAGGCGCTGCAGTAGCAGCGCCTGGCGGGTTAAGTACGGATTAATATTAAGTCCAAACAGGATTACCTGTTGCGGCGGACTTTCGTTTTCTTTACTTTATTACCATGTGGTCCGGTGACAGT
>SDZZ01000335.1 GCA_004173255.1 Chitinophagaceae bacterium
CACTTTCCCCTACTTTTGTTTGCATGACATCTGCCGTTCCTTCCGCCCGCATACTGTACTGGCTTCCGTTGTTTGTTTTGCTTTTTACCAGGGCCGGAATAGAACTCAGTACCAGCTTGTTTAGAAATCAATAATTGATTACCCGTTTGAAATACCAGCCACGGGGATCTACAACCGGCCAGGTGCTGCTTTTGATTCGGGCACCTTTGTTCCTTCCGGGTTTCAATTCAAGATGTTCAGTTCCGTGATCGGTGAGTACATCCAACGGCAGGTCCATCGGCGAATTTTCTGAATAGATGGCAAACACACCCGATCTTACCTGCCGCACCTGGATATCGAGTGTATTGTTTGTTCTCAGGAAAAAATCAAAGTAGGGTTTAAGGTTTAATCCAGCGGCAGCAGAAAAATGTTTCTCCACGTCATCGGTCGATAAAAACCGGTCATAAGGATAAACCACATCGGTGCTCAGGCGTTTCAAAGCTGGAAAGAACAGGGAGTCACCAAGCACATACCGCAATGAATGCATGAAAAAAGCACCTTTGCTATAGATATCTCCATTATAAGTTTCGGCAGAGTTAAGGCCTTCACCCATCACAACGGGCACCTGGTTGCGGATTGAACTTTTCGTCTGTACCATGATCGAATCATATCCTTTTTCCCCTTGCATTTCCCGGAAGAACAATGCATCCGCATAGGTAGCGATACCTTCCTGGATCCAGAAGTGCGCCCAGTCAATATTTGTGACCTTGTTTGCCCACCACTCGTGCGTGAATTCGTGGAAGAGATTATCCGAGTATTCAAAACCAGCATGTTTTACCGGTGGCATGGAATCGCCGTAAGTGATCATGGTCTGGTGTTCCATGCCTGGGTTGGGCACCTGCGCAATTCCCATCTTTTCTTTTGCCCAGGGATATTCACCAAAGTACTTCTCGAGGATATGGGCATCACGGATGCGGAGGGTAATGAGGTGTGCGGCCCTGGCAGTATCATCAACAAGCGAATAAAATTGCACAGGTACCTGGTGGTTTTCAATGGTCGTGAAAACGCCACTCACAACAGCATACTTTGCCACATTAAATACGATACAATAATTACTGATCGTATAACTGGTTTTCCAGTGAAATGTCTGTTTACCGTTTTTTGGTTTACTTACCTCACGGAGGAGTCCCGGCCCTGCAACGGTGAGTCCCGCGGGCACGGTAATAAACAGGTCGACGCCCTCATTGGGCTCATCACTCGGGTGATCCTTACAAGGGAAGTAGATCTTACCACCCTCCAGCTGGCAATTGATCACCACCCAGGGGTTATTATGGCTATCGTGCGACCATGTGAACCCACCTTCCCATGGAGGATGCACAGCCACGGGGGGAATGCCGGAGTATTCGATACGGACCTTGTGCCTGCCGCTGGCAAAAGTTTTTGAACCGATGATGAACACCGAGTCATGCACCTGGCTGACCGTCTGTTGTTTTTTGTCAACAGAAACCCGGCTCACTTTGTAAAAATGAAGCAGGTCAAACAAGAGCGAGTCGGACGCTTCGGCCAGGATAACGTCTATCTCTGTAAATCCCGCGATTGATTTGTTAGCTACATCAATGTCAAGTGAAAGTGTGTAATGGCGTACGTCCATGATGGCCTGCAGGGGCTTGATCTTACCGCCAGAGGAAAGGTAGCTGATATCGCGATCCTGGGCATTCAACGTAAAGGATCCGAAGATCACGAGCAAGAGACAGGTTAGTCGGTTCATGTTGTGGTTGTTGAAGCTGGCTGAACCTATCATGTCACTGTCGAAGGATTTTTTCCATCTTCCGGCCTTTGGCAAGTTCATCCACCAGTTTGTCAAGGTAACGCACTTTCCGCACAAGTGGATCTTCAATCTCTTCTATCCGGTAACCACAAATGACACCCGTAATTTTGGACGCATTGGTATTTAGTTGAGGTGCTTCGTCGAAAAAAGTTTCGAAGGTTGTCCTGCGGTCAATCTGATCCTGCAGCGATTTCCCATCATACCCCGTAAGCCAGGAGATAACCTCGTCCAGTTCTTCTTTGGTACGACCCTTCTTCTCCGCCTTCTGCACATAATGCGGGTAAACTCCAGCAAACACCATTTTATAAATCCTCGAATTGTCCATAGAGAAGCCTTTTCCCAAAGATAAAAAAGCGAGCGAATTCCGCCAACCAGGATGCGCTTCCCCTCAACCCAGGTGTTTACCGGCCACGGTCCAACCCCGGGAAACAGGTGAATGATCCGCCGTGCATGGAAAAATAGGGGGTAAAATTATACGACTCCAAACCTTCAATCATAAAGTCGCCCGGTTGCCCGCCCTGCCGGATTTTACTGATCAGTGTTTCGGGTGTCATCTTCAAACGAACGGACGGCTCGTTCTCCGCCTGCAACGCGTCCTGCATCATTGGGCCTTTCAGTGCCATCAGCATTGGTCCGTATGAAAAAGCATACCTCGTTGCATCTTTTATCCTTGTTTCGCCCACATACTGTTCTGCCTTCCAGCCCATCGGCACTTCCCAGGTAATGACATCTCCATCCTGCCAGTTCCGGTCAAGCGTAATGTATGTTCCAGGCACAGCCTTCCCTGTTTTCTTTCCGTTCACCAGCAGGTTGAAGTCGCCATTGAGCCAGGATGGCACACGCACACGGACTTTCATTTTCACAGGGGATGATACCGAAATTGTCATTGATACATCTTTGCCGTAAGGGAAACGGGTATTCATTGCTACTTTAACTTCCTGCTTGCCGATATTGAACTTGAAAGACGATTCGGCAAACAGGTTTATATAAAGACCATCGTCCGACTCCGAATAGATGTATTGCGGCAGCATGCCATTGATAGCCGTCTCCTGGATTTCACAACAGGTATTCATGGCGAAAGACGGGAACTTTCCACCGTTCACCTGGTTGAAATATCGCGTGTCACCATTCTCCGCCTGTGCGGCAAACACTCCATTGAACAGGGAGCGCTCTATTTCCGCAGCATACTTTTCCTGCCCCGGCCATAACTGGAGCAGGCGGTGATTTAAATCTATCCAGAACACACTTCCGCAGGTTTCATATACATTGACGGGGCCGTTCGTGAGACGGTGCGACTTGGGCCTGCATTCATTATGCTCACATAAACTGATGCCCCCGCCGGGGATCTGGAAATATTCCGAATAAATCTTCCAGGCACCCAGGCAGGCATCCAGGTATTTCTGTTCACCCGTTGCCTTATAGATATCGAACAATGCGCAAACGCTCGTCAGTAAATAATTGTGGGGCCGGTTCAGTGTAAAACGCCAGGCAGCTTCGGGGTGCCCATCGGCTAGTGCTTCCAGCCACCAGTCCATATCGTAATACTTCATGTTTGTCTGGATGTCGGCCGGTTTTCCAACCGGTGAATGGTACACCATCGGCCCTGCAATACTTCCCTGTATGCCCATACTCCCCAGCAACATGAGTGGCAGGTACTCCCGCGCATTGTTATACCAGTCATAGAACGGACGAAGGATCTTGTATGCTTTTTCAAAGCCAGCGCCTCCCGCCGCCAGCATTCCTTTGGTAAGCATGGCCCGGTCGTAATTTTTTTGCTCGTCCCGCATGATCAGTGGCCAGGTATCGGTCGATATTTTATAGTTCACACTTTCGTAAGGCATCATATATCCCCGTCCATTTGCATATTGCCGGCGGTCAATTTCTTCGAGGATGTCATCGATTGCCTTCCGGAATTCAGGGATCTCTTTATACCTTAATGTATTTCCCATCCCACCCAGCATCCGGCCTTCGTTGGATGCCGAAAGTATATCGATCCATATGCGGTCTCCATCTTTGCCATTTACCCAATGTGGCTTCTTCAGGCATTCACTGAGGTAGCTTACATTCCGGTCAAACACCTGCTGGAACACGCCCGTACCAAGGGTCACGCCCGTTAGGGCAGGCCGTGCTCCCATAGCCACCGGCTTCCATCCTGCAGGGTCGGATGCGGTTGTTTCATGCCTGCCCATCATTGCAATTTCAATGTCGGTCTGCCTGTTCATCTCCACCATGAGGCAGGTCGGATCAGCTATCACAAACTTTTCAATAGCTACTTTTTTATCCCGGGAAATCACCACACCCTTTATACGGTTAAACTTGCCGGCGGGCAGCCCGTTCAGTTCAAACAACAGTTGACCGGATGCAGTCTTCCCGGAAAACAGATTGATGTCCCTGAATTTTTTGTCATTGATAAAAATCCGCATCATTCCTCCATCCGGCCCTGTTTCACCGTAACACCGGAACGTTGTACCCTTTGAATAAAATTCCCACTCTTCCTTGTCATCGTAAGCTACAGCCAGACTGGATGCTGTATCGAGGGATGCGGGATAGATCTTAAAACCTGCGGTGTATTGTACAAATGACCGGTTGGCCCCATCAATTGTAACCGGACCGGTTACTTTCCCGCGGCTCAGCAACCGGTCTATTTCAACGGACCCCGATCTGGCAACAATAGTTATCCGGTGTAAACCCCGTGTCATTTCACCTGTATCGAACAGGATACCCCCGGGTCCCACTTTTGTGCAGTCGACTTCTTTGATGAATTCATTGTCGATGTAAATGGCGGCAGCCGCGGCGACCGTGGCAGCATGGGCGTACCAGGTAATACCCTCACAGTCGGTGAAACTATAAGTCGCAATTGCGCCAGCCTGTTTTGACACAGACCTGGTATTACAGAAATATCCGCTGCTACGAGCCAACAGACGGTCGAAATCCCATAGCCCTGAGTAGGTCAACTCGGTATCGTTTACCACACGTTCCTTTCCCTCACGCCCGTATGAAGGGGAAACAATACTGGCAGTATTTGTCTGTACTTCTTTTACGCCTGCATACTCGGGTGCTTTACCTCCGGTGCCGACAGAATCCGGTGTTTGCTGGGCGGGTGCTGTTACAGGTCCAATGAAAGATAACACAGCTCCGAAAATAAGTGTTCGACAGATTTTGAACATGACAACTGGAGTTTGGCAGGCTTGAATAATCGTTTGGCAAACGAACATAAGCACACAGGGAATCAATTCTATCCTGAGTTGACCCGGAAACATATCACCCGTTGGCTACGTCGCTGCCCT
>SDZZ01000336.1 GCA_004173255.1 Chitinophagaceae bacterium
GCATACATGAGTGATCAGCATTTCCAGGAGATAATTGCCCGTTACCTTAATGGGGAAGCCAGCCCCGGCGAAATAAGGCTGATTGACCGCTGGTACCGGTCGTTCGGGCAGCGGCCCGGTCTGCTCCCGGTGATTCCTGCCCACGAATTGCGTCAATCCATGACCAGGGGATTTGAAGCCGTCAGGGAAGCTATCACCCCCGAAAAAGCGGTTGGATCCGATTTAAATTTGATCAAAAAATAGTGGCATTACCGTAGAATAATACTAAATTTCAGTTTCCAAATCGTTTTGCATGCCATTGCCTAACCCTCATTACTTTCTTTTATCGGATAAAGAATTGTTTGATCTCGTTCGCCAGGATGATATCAAAGCCTATGAAGTCATTTACGAGCGTCACTGGCCCCGGCTTTTTGAAGCAGCTTACAAACGATTATTCTCCCGTCAGAAAGCAGAAGACATACTGCAGGAACTTTTTATCAGTCTATATAAAAGACGACAGGAAATCGACATCACCGTGTCATTGCAATCCTATCTCAACCAGGCATTGAAATATAAAGTGCTGAATGAGTATCGGGCAAAGTCTGTCCAGATCACTTTCCAGAAAAATTATTTTTTTAACCCAGTTAGCAAAAACGATTTTGCCGATGAGTTCGAATCAAAAGAACTCTCGGAAAAAATCGAGGTGGCCCTGAATGCACTGCCGCAGAAATGCCGGGAAGCATTCCTGCTTAGCCGTAAGGGTGACCTGTCCAACAAGGAAATTTCCGATCACATGCAGATCTCTGTAAGCACGGTCGAAAAACATATTGGCAAAGCCCTCCGGATCCTGCGTAACTCGGTCAGGGAATACCAGGTGTCCTGATTACATTTTTAGTTTTCTTTTAAGCAGTTAATAGTTCGTAAAAGCAAAGGAGCCTGTGTCTACAGGCTCCTTTTTTATTTTGATCACACTAAGCAGGATTTCTTTATGATATCAATGGGTAACAAAATGGCCTTGTTTACACAAAGCCATGAAAGTTATTTATGAGGGAATCAATTCATTTGCAGCACGGGGAGCCGGTACAGCTGACCATCCCAGACGGCCAGCTCGGTCAGTTGCCAGATCCAGAATTTTGCCAGTGGGGCCTTGTCGAGTAATTTCTCTGCCTCTTCCTGGCTGTCCGCGTTGATGGTGATCCAGGCGGTGCGGAGCTCAAGGCTGACCACATACTGGTCAATCAGGTCCTTATTGATCAGGTAGTTGATATACACCCGGTGGGGCGCTATCAATTCCTGGAATTCTTCGGTGACGGTAAATTCTATGATTGCCTGGTACTTTTTCATCTCTGTGTATATTAAGACAATCCTGGCGGTGGAAAGTTGCATCGGGGCGGTGGAGGTGGAAAACTATCCGCCCGGCGGTGGCAGAAAGAAAGGAAACTGGTGGAACGTACTGGATTCGAACCAGTGACCCCTTCCATGTCAAGGAAGTACTCTAACCAACTGAGCTAACGTTCCGGGTCGATAAAATTAAGGGAGTACGGGTTCTTATCCTATAAAATGAGGTTCAAAAAATTAAATTTTCCAGTCAACAATGTTGTTGACCCATTCGGTGCGCAACGGGGTGGTAACACGGATATAATTATCCGTATAACCTTCGATCATACCATTGCGATCCTGCTTTTCAAACAATACTTTCCTGGTTTGACCCAAATGCTTTTCGGTGAAATACTGCAGCTTCATAAATGACAGGTTGCGCAGGATCTTGTTCCGTTCATTGCGCACCTGGACCGGCACCACCGGCTTCAGCGTAAGGGCATGTGTATTGTCACGTTCAGAGTAGGTGAACACGTGCAGGTAAGAGACATCGAGGCTGTGGAGGAAGTCAAATGTTTCCTGGAAATCCTCATCCGTTTCACCGGGAAAGCCAACGATCACATCCACGCCAATGGCGCAATGTGGCATCAGTGTTTTGATCAGGCCAACACGTTCCGCATACAGTTCGCGTTTATACCTGCGGCGCATGAGTCCCAGGATCTTGTTGGAACCACTTTGAAGGGGAATATGGAAATGAGGCATGAAACGGTCACTGTTGGCCACAAATTCAATGATCTCGTTACCGAGCAGGTTTGGTTCAATGGACGAAATCCGGTACCGGCTGATGCCTTCCACTTTTTCCAGTTCCCTAACCAGCCCGAAGAAATTTTCGGCCGAGCGATTTGGATGCAGCGGGTCGGCTGCCGCCTGGTAATAGTCGTCACCCTTGCCAAAATCGCCCAGGTTAATACCGGTCAGCACAATTTCCTTCGTTCCCTGCGCTGCCAGTTCCCTTGCTTTTGCCACTACATTACTGATACTGTCGCTCCGGCTTTTCCCCCTTGCCAGGGGAATGGTACAGAAAGAACAATTGTAGTCACAACCGTCCTGCACTTTAAGGAAGGTCCGGGTACGGTCGGCCTGTGAATACGAAGCGTGGAAACCGGTCACTTCATCAATATCGCAGGAACAGATTTTTGCAGAATCACCCTTGGTAAACTCGCGGATATGCCGGGCAATGTTGAATTTTTCAGAGGCCCCGAGTACCAGGTCCACCCCCGGTATGTCCGCAATTTCCTTTGGTTTGAGCTGGGCATAACAACCGGTGATCACGATCATGCTTTCGGGCGACTTACGCTGGATCCGACGCACCAGGTGCCTGCATTCCTTGTCGGCGTTTTCGGTAACCGAACAGGTATTGATCACATACACATCGGCCTGCTCCTCAAATTTTTTCTGCGAAAAACCCTCGCTCTCCAGGATCCTGGAAAGGGAAGAGCTCTCCGAAAAGTTGAGCTTGCACCCGAGGGTGTGGAAGGCGACTGTTTGCGATTGGGACATAGAGCCGGCGAAGGTAAACTTTTAAACGGAAATGGATTGTCCGCGCATCACCACGATGTTGAAAAACGGACTAGTTTTGGCAAAAAATTGCATTGAACAGAAAATGGCTGCCCTACCTGCTGATCCTCGGCGTCGCGATCGCCCTGTTTCTTGTGCGCCGGTGGAATGAGCCTGCCGGAAAGGACGTCCGTACAACCAACCGCACAACACCTGCCGCTTCCCCGAAGAAAACGGGTCGCACAGCATCCGTCCCTGAAATCAACCGCAACCGCGGGTTTGACCGCCGTACCAGTTTCCTTGAATATACCAGGCATGCAAAATGCCGGATGGAATGCCGACACATTACGCAGGTGGAGGTGGAAGAGATCATGGATGTGGGAACCATCAATTACGGGAAAAGCGATGTGCAGGCGAAACCATGTCCGGAATATGCGGTGGAAGGGAATACGGCCGACGGACAACGGGTGCGCATTGTTTTTGCGCAGTGTGACCAGAAAACAAAAGTGGTCACCGTGATCGATCTTGGCAAGGAATGGTCGTGCTCCTGCGAGGGGGACGATAAAAAATCCCGCAAATAATGCCCAGGCCGTGGCTCCGGCCCTTTCTTTTTGTGTACAGCCTGTATGCAATGCTCATTTTCATTGCCCTCATGCTGGTTATCTTCCCTTTTGTAATCGTGGCTTCGTTTTTCGGACGGATCCGTGGAGGAAACCTGATTTTTAAAATCTGTTCCGTCTGGGCCGATACCTGGTTCTTCCTGGTATTTATTTACCATAAAAAAATCTACGAAGTGCCGCATGATAAAACGCGGCAATACATTTTCGTAAGCAACCACATTTCCTATATAGATGCAGCCATGCTGCCGGTCGCATATCGCCAGCCGGTGCGTGCATTGGGTAAGATTGAACTGGCGCGCGTTCCGGTATTCGGGTTTATTTACCGGAATGCAATTGTAACGGTCGACCGCAGCAGTCCGGCCAACCGCGCAAAGAGTATGCTGATACTGCAGTCCGTCATCAAAAAAGGAATTTCAGTGCTGGTATTTCCCGAAGGCACATTCAACCTTACCCATGACCCGCTCAAGGAATTTTATGATGGGGCATTCCGGCTGGCTATTGAAACACAGACACCCATAAAACCGGTGCTGTTCCTCGATGCTTATTCGCGTATGCATTATTCGGGTGTGTTCCGCATGTCGCCTGGCCGCAGCCGCATTGTTTACCTGGAAGAGATCCCCGTTACCGGTTTTACTGCAGCCGACGTACCGGCGTTGCGTGACATGGTTGCGGCAGTGATGTCGGAAAAACTGCGGCAATACCACGCACCGTGGCTGTCGTGAGTCATCGTCTTCAGGGTTGCTGCCTTCGCGGAGACACTCATTCCATTGACAACTTTCTGTACAATACGAACAAGGCCATCACCCACCAGCGTTTCCGGCTATGACAAACCAACCCAATAACAAGTATCTTTGCCGTTTATGTCTGAGCAGGTTTTATTTACTGAAGGCGAGCTGAAATCATCCGGTGTGCACTGGTTCGCGGATGTCATCATCCCGCTGGCGCTCCCAAGAAACTATACATGGTCGGTCCCTGACCAGTTCCTGGAGCAGGTACAGCCGGGTGTGCGGGTGGAAGTAAACCTGGGTAAGAATAAAAAATATGCAGGCATCGTAAAAAAAGTACACCAGCAGGAGCCTGCCGCATTTACCCCCAAGGAAATACTGAACGTACTGGATGTGGAGCCGGTTGTTTTTGAAGAACAGTTATCACTCTGGCAGTGGATGGCTAACTACTATATGTGCACGGAAGGCGAAGTGATGGCGGCCGCTCTGCCAGCGCATTTCAAGCTGAGCAGTGAAACGGTGCTGGTGTACAATGAAGAGTTTGGTGATGATTTCTCCGACCTTGACCACGATGAATTTATAATTGCAGAAGCACTGCTGCTGAAAAAAGAACTGAAGATTACCGAAGTGCAGCAACTGCTCGATTCGCACAACGTATATCCGCTGATCAACAAAATGATCAACCAGAAAGTATGTTTTGTATGGGAAGCCCTGAAGCAAACCTACGTACCGAAAAAGGAGACCTATATCCTGCTCGAAACTGTTTACGAAGATGAGGACAAACTGGCGGACCTGCTGAACAACTGGTCCCGTGCACCTAAACAGATGGAGTTGTTGCTGGCCTACCTGCATATTTCACGTACCGAAGGAGAGGTAACAAAACCTGCCCTGTTA
>SDZZ01000337.1 GCA_004173255.1 Chitinophagaceae bacterium
AAGAAGTACTGGTCGGCCGACGTAACCGAGCACAGTGATGCGCTGGATCTCGAGAACAAGGTGTTTGAAGGAAACGACCCGAAGGAGATCGCCCTGTCACTGAAACGGTCAGCCACCAAAAGCAACCGCAGGAAAGGGACACCCTTCCAATCGGCCATGTCCATGCTTAACTTTTACGTGAACCGCGGAGGGAAGAACCTGACCGCGTCGAAAAAGAAAGTACTGGAGAAAGCTAAAAATGAATTGAGGAAGGCGTTCGGGCGGGAAGAAGAATAGGTGGGGCAGGTCTTTACCGCTGGCTCGGCATTGTTCAGTGGAGCATTGGCTTCGCAGCGTCTTTACGTCTGGTTGGCCATTGTTCAATTGAGCATTGGCTTCGCAGCGTCCAGGACCGACTGGCAAACCAACAGCCAGGCCACCCCGACGATGAAACCCACGATTACGTCACTGGCGTAATGAACCCGCAGGTATACCCGGCTGAAACCGATCAGCAGGATAAATATTAAAAGCGTACCAATAACCAGCATCTTTACTATTGGCGGACATCCACTTTCGTTTACCAGTGAACCCAGGAATCCAAAAAAGCTGACCGACATGATTGCATGCCCGCTTGGGAAGCTCAATCCCCTGGCGGGCCTCAGCAGGGGAAGTACTGGTCTTTTACGGTGGAACAGGAATTTCAACACAAACATCAGACCCAGGCTGCTGGTTGAAATAGCGGCTGCGCGTATTGAATTCCATCCATTGTGGCGGACGAGTAAAAAATAGAAGATCAGGACAAGGTTTGCCGGGATCAGGAATACATGTTTACCAAAGAAAGTCAGGAGCTCCATCAACCGGTTATTCCGGGCTGTTATATAAGGTTGCAGTTTTTCAAATACCGAAAGATCCACCGGTTTATATTTCCGGATGCCTGGACGAACAGCAAAGACCACTGCGCTGAAGAGGATAACAAAAATAACCATCGACCCCAGGAAAGACAACAGTAGAAAGAGGCCGATGCCATGCTGCGAATATCCCATGACGGTCCCGGATTAAACGAGCTTCATTTTTTTCAGGTTCTGGAAGCTGGTAGTAATGCTGGCAAAAGCATCGGCTGGCATATCATGCTCGACAAAGAAATGTTTCATACCGGCCTTGTCGGCGTTGTCAAAAATCCGTTTGAAATCGACAATCCCGGTTCCCACAGGCTGCGGTCCGGTCATTGCCTTGTCGAGGTCCTTCACGTGCCACAGCGGAAAACGTCCGGGATGTCTGGTAAACAAGTCCACCGGATCCACACCTGCCTTGGTGACCCAGCAAAGATCCAGTTCAAACTTTACTTCGTCGGGCGACAGTTGCGACAGCATCATGTCATAAGGTACCTGACCCTCCAGCGCCACAAATTCTTTGTCGTGGTTATGGTAGGCAAAACCGATCCCGGCTTTTTTGCACGCTTCCCCTGTTTTTGCAAGGACGTCGATAGATGCTTTTACTTCATCGAGCGTGCCGATGGGTGTGCTTGCGCAAACCATGAACGGCACGCCAGCTGCCGCCACTTCATCGACCAGTTCCTGCATATTATCCTTCAGGTTGCGAATCGGTGGAAACACTATTGGCTGGCCATTTGAATCAAGCATTGGTTTTGCATCAGCCGGCATTTTGAACGGAGCACCCAGCACGTGGTGCGATTTCCAGGACATACCCTGATCTTTTACCAGTTTACCGAATTCGCTGGCCTTCATTCCATAGAAGCCGCCTTTTTTACTGAAGGCCGATTCGATTTCTTTATACCCGATTCCTGCAACTTTTTTCAGGCTGCCTGCCACATCACTGTCAATGGTGGTAAACAGGGTGAACAGCTGGAGCCCGGCTGGACGGGTCTTTGCCACTTCAAAAAATGTATTTGCATTTCTGGCTATCGCAAGTCCACCGACAAGTGCTGCTGAGTGCTGGATGAAAGATCTCCTGGTTGACATATGGCTGATTTAAAAATTTCGGACAGTAGGGAATGACTTTGTGGCAAGTTAACACAAAGGGGTAACAGTTTTACCCAGACAGCGATGAATTTTGGAGATAACGGCGGGAGAAAAAAATTAGACAGGGTGTCCGGACCCATACCTGGCGGTCAGGATTTTGTTTTCCGGCGGTAGTAGCGTTTTGATTTGGCAGCACTTCCGCAGGACTGCATATCACACCATTTCCGGCGGTGACTCTTCGACGTGTCGAGGAACAGCCAGGCACACGACACACATTTCTTTACCAGTTCCTGACGGTGATTCAGCAGCAGGTCCTGGGCAGACATAACGAAAGCCCGCAGGGGCAGCGACAGCCCGGCTGCATCCATATCCCACACGGGGACGATTTTATTTTTTACCACCTCCAGTTTCCGCGCCGATGCCGCCCAGGCAATGGCAACGTTCAACCGGTCCAGCGCACCTTTGTCCACCTGCTTCAGTTTATGTGTGGCAAGGTCGAGGAATACCGTGTACATATCCTCCCTGACCTCCCTCATCTTTAACATGACCGCATTCGCCTCTGCCGGCCTTGATTTCGCATGTGCACTCAGCGAACGGATCACCAAGCGGTCCAGCAGCCCGGACCGTTCGGCCAGCACAAGGAGGTCGCTATAGGTGTGCAGCCGCTCCACCAGCACATCCACTTCGGTGTCCACTGCCGCATTGACCAGGTCAAGGCAGGGGATACCGCCATCCAGTTGTAATTCTTCAATTGTTTTGACCTCGGGCATGGGCTATAAAATTACAATTTTCAGTATTACCGGTAAAAATATATTTACTGGTAATAATTCCGGCACTATTATTACTACCTTTAAAAACAATTATACCGGTAATATATGAAACCTTCCTTTTCCCGCCCGGACAGTTTAAAACTTGCCGGTGCATTTTTTGCGATCTATTTCATCTGGGGTACCACCTACCTGGCGGCAATGGTCGGGCTGGAAGGGATGAAGCCATTTGTATTATCGGCATTGCGTTATGTAATAGCCGGGCTGCTGATGGCCGGTTGGCTCGTTTACAGGAAAATGAAATGGCCCGACCGGAAAAGCATCCGTGTACTCATGATCAGTGGCTGCCTGATGCTGGTTGGGGGATCTGGACTGGTAGTGTATGGCGAGCAATATATCAATTCCGGTTATGCGGCGGTGATCGTAGCCACCGAGCCGCTCTGGTTTGTTTTGTTTGACCGGAAACGATGGAGTTTTTATTTCACCAACCGGAAAATTATAGCCGGGTTGCTTACCGGTTTTGCAGGCATTGCGTTGTTTGCCTGTTTGTCCAACGCCAGCACCGAACTGCGGCCCGGTGGCCTGCTACCGGGTACGCTGATCGTGCTGGTGAGTGCCACCCTGTGGGTAGGAGGCACCTTGTATGCGAATAAAAATATCCGGTCCGGTACCCCGCAGGTGGCAGGCACCACCGTCCAGTTGCTGAGTGGCGGTATCTGTGCCGGCCTGATCGGTCTGTTGCTTGGGGAATGGAATGGATTCCATCCGGCCGCCATTGGTTCACGCGCATGGGGTGCGCTGGCATTCCTGGTGGTATTTGGGTCCATCATTGCCTATGCTTCCTTTAACTGGCTGATGACGGTACGCCCTCCGGCAGTAGTAAGTACTCACACATTTGTAAACCCGGTGGTCGCCATTATTATTGGCTGGGCTGCAGCAGGTGAAAGCTTGTCGACCGGACAGGTGGCCGCATTAGCCGTTGTGCTGGCCGGTGTGATCCTGACCCAGACCGCAAAACAACAGATAGCGCCGGAAGCGGAGTGAAAACAGGAGATCGCTGCAGGAAACCGCAGAGGCGCACAGGTGGCAAATTCCCGCACGATAAGATCAGCATCACAGGCGGCAGAATCCCGCAAGATGACAGCTGGAGCAACGGCGGCAGACCCCTGCAAGATGACACCCGGCCATCCCCCTGCTTACAAAGCGCATGAACTCAAATTAACTTGTCCGGGGTAATCGGCAATTCCCTCACGCGTTTCCCGGTCGCATTGAACACGGCATTTGCAATAGCCGGTGCCACACCGATCAGTGAAATTTCACCAATACCTTTCGTCCCCAGCGGATTAATAACCGGATCAGGTATGTCGATAAAGATGGCTTCTATCTGATGGATGTCGGCATTCACAGGCACATGGTAGTCGGCAAAGTTTCCATTCACATACCGTCCATAGCGGTCGTCAAAAATGGCTTCTTCCGTCATGGCCATCCCGATGCCACCAACCGCGCCGCCGATCATCTGGCTGCTGGCAGTTTTATGGTTGACGATCTTCCCCGCATCCACAACCGCAACGATGTTCTTTATTTTTACCACACCGGTAAGGGGATGTACCAGCACTTTGGCAAAATGGGCGGAGAAAGAATACATCGAATATTTCTTTGCTTCCTCATTGGGGGTTGATTCCTGTGTTACTTCCACAAATGGAAGGTTCTGGGCGGCGAGTAGTTTCGGGTAGTCAATTTTTTCTTTCGAACTTTCTTCTTTCCCTGCCAGCGTATTCAGTTTCTTTATGAGGGCTTCACACACATCGTGCACGGCCGACCCCACCGACGACACAGTGGCTGACCCACCCTGGGTTGGTGCCGTGGGGAAAGACGAATCACCTAACTCAAATTCGATCATGTTGGCGGGAATGCCCAGCGTTTCTGCCGCTATGGCTGTCATGGCAGTGCCCGTACCCGGACCAATATCGCTGGTAGCGCTCTGGATATTCACCTTTCCGTTGGCGAACAGTTTTATTTTTGCGGTGGCCTTTGAACGGTAAGCTCCGAACACTCCGCATCCGATACCATAACCCACCAGCCACTCACCTTCTTTTTTACTGCCCGGTACTGCGGCCCGGTCTTTCCAGCCTATTTTTTCAGCCCCTTTCTGATAGCATTCTTTCAGGTATTTGCTCGACCATGGCAGGTTTTTTTCCAGGTCTTTTTCTGCATAATTTTTAAGACGTAGTTCGATCGGGTCCATTTTTAATGCATAAGCCAGTTCGTCCAAAGCACATTCAATAGCCAGTGCCCCGGTTGCTTCACCAGGTCCGCGCATGGGAGCGGGAACACCGACGTTGAGCGGCACCACTTTGTAC
>SDZZ01000025.1 GCA_004173255.1 Chitinophagaceae bacterium
GCTGACCCTGTTCGATGACAAAAAATTCGTTCCACATAAACATCCTTCCGTGGTGAAAAAACCAGTACCGTGGAACAAAAGTTAAAAGAACGGTAATGTAAAATCCGTGGTATGCATCCGGCCCATTCATTGAATCATTACAATATGAAAAAGTCAATACTCGTTCTCGTCCTGGTCATCGTTGCCGGAAACGTTTTTGCACAGGAGCCGCATATTTTTGCCAAAGCCCGATGCACTACATTCTCTGACCGGGTACTTCCTGTGGATACAGTTGAGCAGATTGTATTCACGGAAAAACAACTTCGCAAGGGAAAATTCAGGTTCAGCTATCACAACGCGTCGAACGACTCCGATGTGAAACGTTCATTCGCCATCCAGGACAGCACCGGCAAACAGGTTTACAGTGCCGAAGGTTCCCGGTTCAACATAAAGGCATCGGTTTTACGGGATTTGCTGCGCCAGTCGTCACTGACCATTTTTTCCATGGCCATTCCATCCGACCCCGAAAAGGCAAAGATCGTGAGGGTACGACCTATCGAAGTAGCCCGGCTTTCCCTGCGGTAGATTACATTTGCAAAATGTCCCATCGCCAGATTATTTATATTATTAATCCCATTTCGGGCACAAGGACCAAGAAGGACCTGCGCGAGTTTATTGAGAAAAAAACGCGGGAAGAGGGCATCGCTTACGAAATTTTTCCCTCGCTGGCGAGCGGCGACTATGCGTTCCTGAAAGAATATATCCGCGAACGGAAGGTGACCGATGTGGTCATAGCCGGCGGCGATGGCACCGTGAGCCAGGTGGTCGGCAGCCTGATGGATACAAAGGTCAACTTCGGCATAATCCCGTGCGGTTCGGGAAACGGACTCGCATATGCGGCGGGCATCCCCAAAAAGCCAGCGCTGGCACTGGGGGTGGTTTTCCACGGCAAGGCCCTTTCGACCGATGGTTTTGATATTAACGGGCGTTTTGCCTGCATGCTGTCGGGCCTGGGTTTCGACGCAAAAGTAGCCCATGACTTTGCCCAGCAGCCCAAACGGGGACTCGCTACCTACGTAACGCAGGTGCTGAAAAATTTCCTGTCGGCAAAAACCTATCCGTTCGAGCTGAGTATGAACCGTCGCAAACTCACAACTGATGCGTTCTTTATCAGTATCGCCAACAGCAACCAGTTTGGGAACAATTTTACCATTGCACCTGCTGCAAGCCTGAGCGATGGCCTGATCGATATTGTGATCATGACCCACCAGAATAAACTAAACCTTGTTTTTGAAACGATCAGGCAGGTGATGGGACAGAATAAACTGCAACCGCAGACTGCAATCAAAAAGGAAAAAGGGGTCATTTATTTCCAGACCGACCGCCTGAAGATCCATAACAAGGGACTGGCTCCCCTCCACATAGACGGCGACCCGGCCGAAACCCCTGAAACCCTGGAAATAGAAATCCGGAAAAAATGCTTCCGGTTGCTGCAGCCGGTTAAGTAGCCAGATAGTCGTAGCCGGGTTGTCCTGGTCCAGCGGACAAAACTGCTTCCCTCAGTGTGAGATAACACAGATCCGGGAACTCCATGTCAATTATTTACGGCGTTTCCTTATTCGGCAGCAGTTTCATCAGTTGTGCAAAGCTCCGCCGGTTGCCAACCGAATTGACGGACGACATGATATCCAGTTTTTCCCGCGGGCTGAGATGGAAATTCAGTGCTGCCTTGTTTTCTTCCTTGTCGGCTGCGTACTGGAACAGTACTTTATGAACTACCCGGTTACTGTCCGATGCATAATAACTAAGCATATCATTCTGGAAATATTCCATCATCTTAAACCAGTTGTGCTGCAGCAGCAGGAACGGCTTGGTTGCATGGTCGGTAATATCATCGGACAGGTAGGGGTACTCCCAGCCACCCGGACTCCTGTCGCGGATCTGCACCAGCAGCACACCACTGGTGTTGGCAGTGATCCACTCGTCAAAGGTTTCCAGGAACCGCAAGGTGGTTTCCTGGCCGTAGTTGTCCCGCAGGCCTGCATCCATCACATCGATAACAGGCTCCGATGGCAGCCACACATTTGGTAACACGATCGGAAAGGTGGCATTCATCCGCAAAGCCGATAATACACGCAGGCTGGTCGGGTCTTGCTTTGCAAAAAACGCATTAAAGTCAACCACATCCGGATCCATTTCGGGCATCCTGGTGGTGTCCTGCCAGCCCTGCATCATAAAACTGACCGGCTGTGTGCTGATCAGCAGTTTGCGGCTATCCCTTGTCACTACCGAGTTGTAGAAGATCAGCGGAATGTTTGCCTCCGTTTCATCGGTCGTATAATCCCTGAGTTGTTTATCCAGGAATCCGCGGGTGTTCTTGTTGAGCTTTTCTTCAAAGGCATACCCCCGGTCCTTGATATAGGTGTAGTCATTGACGTAAAATTTTTGCGCCGGTGCAATCAGGTCCCGCGTAACAAAAGAAGAGAACAGCGGGTTCAGCAGGTCTTTTGCAATATCGTCCACATAGGTCCGGTCCTGCAGCAACAACTTTTCACCCCCCTGTTTCCTGCGATACAATTCACGGAAATAAGTGGCGCCGATCATACCACCCGATGCGCCATTGATCAGGAAAATATTTTTCATGATCTTCCCCTGCGTAAGGCTATCAAGTTCCTGCAGCACACTCATGGTAAAGGTGGCGCTGCGATGCCCGCCACCACTGGTGTTGACCAGTACCAGCAACGGCTTGTCACTATCCTGTTTCTTTTTCCATTTTTCAAGGATGGCGATCATATTGGCTTTATCACGGTCTACTTTGTCTTTTGTACAAAGCGCCAGCAGCCCCTCGCGGGTGTAAGCAGGCCTGTCTGCCTTGTTGTTGTAATTCAGTCCATACCCCTTATTCCTCGGATCGATCCAGTCGATTTTATAAAAAAAGTTCAGCAGCAACATCAGGGCAATCAGGTAAGGTATGCTCCAGCTTTGCAGGAAATAGGAGAATGCACCGGCCACGCCGATCAGGATAGAGAACAACATGGTAATGCTGGCCGCTGCAGGGATCTGGAAATACGGTGACTCCAGGCAAAACCCCACACCTACCAGCAGCAGGAAGGCAGCAAACACGCTGAGGATGGCGGCGAAGTGATGTCTTTTAAACAGTGAATCGACAAACTCCGGTGTGTAGTGGCGCACATCGCGTGCGGCCCTCAGTCGGAAAAATGATTCAAAATACCATTCCACATGGATGATCGATTCGCCCTGGTAGGATTCCTTACGTGGGCCAAGATGCGTAATGTATTTACCGGGGTTTGAAATGGAAGGGATCATCCTTCGCAGGATGGACCGGTCGGCCCTGAAAAAATAAACAAATGAAATGGCCAGCAGGAGTGCCAGTCCGCCAATAAAACCCAATGCCAGCAGTAAAATGTCCGGAACCCCCATCAGCGCTTTGTAGCGGGTGAACTGGAAAGCGCGGAAAAAATAAAACAGCAGGAACAGCCAGGGTATGACCGAGTTATTGATGCAGTATTTGAGGAATGGATTGGTGGTGGCAGAAAGGAAACGGAAATGACGGCTGAACAGGATGAACGTGCTGATGTTCCAGCTCATGATGAACATACCGATGGAAATCCCGACCAGGGCGGCGCTCAGGAAGTTGGTCTGGTCAAGGTATTCAGGCGAAAGATACAGCGAATCGGCACCAAAGCCCTTCATGAAACTGCCATTCACCGTGCTGAAAAGGATGAACCAGAATACCAGCAACACCTGGTACTTCCTGAGATGCAGGAAAACCAGCTGGATAGGAAATGAATAATAAAAACCCCTAAGCCATTCTTTCATTCGGATTTGATTTTGAAGCGGGCTGCAATCCGGGCTTTCATCAGCTAACCGATATGTACCCCAGCCGGATTACCGGCAACAGCCTTCGGTGTGCGTGATTTACCCGCATTGCAGCGGGCAATGCCGCCTTCGCTTAAAAATAATCAAAACATATTGATTATCATAACGGACGCTATTTCATCCGAAGGCGCAGGGAAAGAAGGCTGATAGAAAGAATGGAGGCAGCCATCAGGTGCACCGGTTGTGCGGCCGGCGGAACATCGAGGAAATTCATGAGCAATCCCGCAGAGATAGCGAGCAATACCATGGAACCGATGAGCAGTCCGGCTGGCCGCAACTCCGGGTAGGGGCGTGTGCGTATAAACAGGTAAATACCGGATGCCGCCACCAGCCAGCTGAAACTCCTGTGCACGAGGAACCATTTATCCAGCCGGCCAATCCATGTATCGCGCGATCCATACAGCAGCGCCCTCGACACTTCGTCTACCTGTTCCCTTACCTCGGTGCCCAGTACAATCTGGACAATTACGAGGGCGAGGGCAACCACGGAAATTAATTTCAGCGAGCGGGGCACCACCGTTTTATTTTCTTTCAGTCTGGCCAGGATGATTACCGGTATAGCCGCAATAATGAGTGCCACGATCATATGCGTGGTAATTTTTACTACGGCGAGATTGGCGTCCACTACCTTCTTGCCCAGCCAGCCCTGGAAGCCGGTGGCAAGCAGGAGTAAAAATGATAAATAAAAGATGGAAGGCTTTGTTTTGCGGAAGAGCCGGTAACTCCATACCAGGTGGATGAAAATGAATACCCCAAGAAGCGCGCCCAGCAGGCGGTTGATATATTCAATCCAGGTGTGGTAGGCATTGAAGGTATGGTCAATGTCCTGCTGGCGTAGGTATTTTTCATAATCCGGTGGCAGCTGGTTTACATCGGTAGGCGGGATCCAGCGTCCGAAGCAGGTGGGCCAGTCGGGGCAACCCATGCCGCTTTGTGTTGTACGCACCACTCCACCCGCCAGTATAACTATGAAAACAAATATTAATACGAACCAGGTATACCGCTTATAGTTTGTGGTGGGTTTCATGAAAAGCAAAGTTAAACGCTGTGTGGGCAATTAAATTTTTGCCGGATTATTTTTATAAAGAAATTGCGGGCTGATGCTGCAATCCTACTACCACGAAACTATGACCGAAGCCGGCTGCGATGAAGCGGGCAGGGGTTGTTTCGCCGGTCCTGTCTTTGCAGCGGCGGTGATCCTCCCGAAAAATTTTTACCACCCGCTTCTCAACGATTCAAAACAGGTACCCAAAGACGCCCGGTACGAACTACGCACCATTATTGAAAAGGAAGCGGTTGCTTTTGCGGTAGCCAGCATCCAGAGCCGGGAGATTGATAAACTGAATATCCTCTGGGCTTCGGTAAAAGCAATGCATAAAGCAATTGACCAGTTGCCCGTACGTCCCGATATGTTGCTGATCGATGGCAACCGTTTTAAAAAATATAAAAAAGTGGCGCACCAGTGCGTGGTAAAAGGCGATGGCATCTATGCCTCGATTGCTGCTGCCAGCATCCTGGCAAAAACTTACCGCGATGACCACATGATTGAACTGCATCGCAAATTCCCGCACTACAGATGGGATAGCAATAAGGGTTATGGCACGCTGGAGCACCGCGAAGCATTGAAGCTGCATGGTGTATGCAAACACCACCGCATGAGCTTCCGTTTATTCCAGGCACCCGATCCGGAGTTGTTTGAAGAGGATCCGCTTTACCAGCCGGACAACCTTCCGGATTAAACCGTCCCCTGCCCGGTTACAGTGACCGAAATTCCGGAACTTTTTTACCGTACAGTCGTGGCCTTCTAAGGCATGGCAATTTGCATCAGGAATGCAGAGGTCATGTTGTACCATCAACGCTTCCTGTTTGGTTTTCCTTAACGAATTCCCCCCTCAGGTTAAATAAGGTTAATCGGCCCCGGCTGCTTAAACCTCGTGGTCCTATTTACTTCTTACTTATAAATAAATTGATCACGAAAAATTAAAAGCCATGAAAAAGATCTTACTTCTCGGAATAGTAGCCACCCTGTTTACGCTCGGAGCTTCTGCGCAAAATCGTAAAGAATACAGCAAGGATAAAAAGGGACCCGATCGTCAGCACATGTCTGTACGGCAACACCAGCGTATGGATCATCGTACACACAACCTGACCGGTGGTGAAAGGTCGAAGATGCGTCATAACGCTGCAGGTTACCAGCGTGCCAAACACCGCGCATACCGCGATGGTAAAGTAACCCACCGCGAACAGCGTAATCTTTACAAGATGAAAAAACATAACCGCCATGATGCGTATCGTTTCATGCACAACGATCGTAAACGAGGCAGGTAATAAGGTGGCGAGAAGGCCGGATGCAGTCCGGTCAACATGAACTATCCAGAAGCCGGCGGGATTTTTTCCGCCGGTTTTTTGCATTGGACCAACAATCCTTGTTGCTATTCTTCCCATTTACCAAGACCTTCCCGGATCACCACCGGGTCATCGGCTGTCAGGTCAATTACGGTTGAAGGAATCATGCCGCCAATGCCGCCATCAACCACCACATCCACCTCATTGCGGAAATTTTCAAACATCACTTCGGGATCGGTATAGTCTTCCACCATTTCACCCGGCAATGATGCACTCAGTATCGGGCGACCGAGTTCACGGAGTATGGCCAGCGCAATTTTATTATCCGGAATGCGGAGACCGATAGTGTCTTTTTTACTCTGCAGGATCTTCGGGACCATTTTACTGGCCGGCAGTATAAATGTATAGGGACCGGGCAGGTATTCTTTCAGTATCCGGTAAGTGGCGGTTGGCAATTGTTTGGTATAGTCACTCAGGTGGCTCAGGTCGGAACAGATAAAGGAAAGCTGGGCTTTTTTTGGATCCACTTTTTTGATCCGGCAAATCCGTTCTACCGCCCTGTGCTCAAGGATATCACATCCCAGGCCGTAAATAGTATCGGTCGGGTAAATGATCACGCCGCCTTTCTGTAACGTACCGGTCACCATTTTCACCTGGCGGTCCGGCGGATTGTCCGGATGAATTTTTAATAACATGACTATAAAGCTACAAGCCTTTTGCCAAAAACAGAAGCGGGCTTCCTTCAAAAAATGTGAAAACCGGTCACCGCACAACCGACAGTGGGAACCAAAACATGAATCGCCCACCCCGGTGATGATCAAATGATTTATTAATTTCTGATGTTCTCTATCTTTGCCAAAAGAGCTGCATGGAACTGAAGCCCGTAACGACGGTTGGCACGATTGAACCTGCTGAGTTTAGAAAGAATTTTTATGAGCCGGGAATTCCCGTGGTCATCAAAGACCTGGCGAAGCAATGGCCGGCATACACAAAATGGAACTGGGATTATTTTAAAAGCCTGGTAGGGGACAAGGAAGTACCGCTTTATAACAACGTAAAAAGCGATGCCTATACCCCGATCAACAAAGCCGATGATTACAAAACCTTTGGTGAGTATATCGACATGATCCGCAGGGGACCCGCGGCATGGCGGATTTTCCTCTTTAATATTTTTGACCACGCACCACAGCTGATCAATGACTTTACGTGGCCGGAACACCTGATGAAAGGCTTTGTAAAAAAATACCCGATGCTTTTTACCGGGGGGCAGACCAGCATCACCCACATGCACTTCGACATCGACCTTTCCCACATCCTGCACACCCAGTTTGCAGGCCGCAAACGCGTGCTGCTGTTTCCACACTCCGAACAACATAAACTTTATCGCAAGCCTTTTGAAGTGTTGAGCCTGGCCGATTTTTCCCGATACTATGAAGGCAACGGTACCCCCGATTACCAGAAATTCCCGGCGCTGAAACTGGCACAGGGGTACGACCTGACCCTTGAACCCGGTGACACGTTATTTATGCCAGCCG
This sequence comes from Chitinophagaceae bacterium, assembly GCA_004173255.1. Classification (GTDB taxonomy): domain Bacteria; phylum Bacteroidota; class Bacteroidia; order Chitinophagales; family Chitinophagaceae; genus JBEVJC01. The sequence goes on from SDZZ01000025.1 coordinate 7,761, forward strand.
GCTTCTGGCACCACATGGAATACCTTGATAGCGGATTTGCCATGAGCCTGCGGGCACTGCAGCCATCCATGGCGGGTAAACTAAGTGGCGTATGGAACCTCTTCGGCATGCGGGGTATCGACACCCTCATGAAAAAGACAGCACCTGTATGGTGGTACAACACCAAGGAAAAGAAAGTGTATGAAAATGCGGAGAAAGCCCTGAAAGGCTGACATGGCCGGCATCCCGAGGTCAGCAGACCGCCCGGGGTGAGGCTATCAGCCATCCTGTGGGAGGCTGCCGGCCCTCCTGTTTAAATAAAGAACCCTGTATCCAGCTTACTTATGAAATAGTCCATACCTCCCTGCCACGCAATAAGGCGTTCAGGTCGGGTTTCTTCCTGGACAAGGCCTCTTCCAGCTGCATAGCCATCACGTCCTCGTAACATGGGCGGTCATTCTGGTAAAACACCCCAAACGGACGCGGCAGGTGACCCTCAATTTTCGGATCATCAAAAATGCGTGTCAATATCTGCGCCTTGTAAATATCTTTTTCGTCGTGCACCCAGCAATCGTCGGCACTGAATCCTTCACCCAGCGTAACCACCTTTGGTGTAAAACCGTCCAGGCGGATTCCTTTATCCGATGCAGCACCAAACACCAGTGGTTTGCCCTGCTCCAGGAATAATGTTTCCTGTGGCTTGCTTGATTTTTCGGTAAAAATTTCAAACGCACCGTCATTGAAGATGTTGCAGTTCTGGTATATCTCCAGGAACGAAGCGCCCCGGTGCTGGTTGGTCCGCACCAGCATTGCCTGCAGGTGTTTCGGATCGCGGTCCATAGTGCGCGCAACAAATGTGGCATCCGCGCCCATGGCCAGTGCCAGCGGATTGAACGGATGGTCGATACTGCCCATCGGGGTCGACTTGGTCACTTTGTTTTCTTCAGAAGTAGGGGAGTACTGGCCCTTGGTGAGACCATAAATCTGGTTATTGAAAAGCAGGATGTTCACGTTCAGGTTCCGCCTCAGCAGGTGGATGGTGTGGTTACCACCGATACTCAGCCCGTCGCCATCACCCGTCACAATCCATACGCTGAGTTCGGGTCGGCTTGCCTTCAGGCCCGATGCAATGGCGGTTGCCCGTCCATGGATCGAGTGCATACCATACGTATTCATATAATAAGGAAACCGGCTGCTGCAGCCGATCCCTGAAATAATCACGATGTTCTCCCTTGGCACACCGATGGTCGGCATCACTTTCTGCACCTGGGCCAGGATGGAATAGTCACCACAACCCGGGCACCAGCGCACTTCCTGGTCGGTTGCAAAATCCTTGGCTGTCATAGGAGCCGCCGTCAACACATCACTCATATAAAAAAATTGGAAGACAAAATTAATGAATCCCGGCGGTATAACCCCCGTGAACCTTGGCGCCGCTGCATCTGCCCCTGGTATTTAACAAGCCGATAGTAAATTCGGACGCGGCTGGTTAACGCCGGAAGTAGCCCTCCAATTGTGACCAGGCTACTGTTATTCCGGTGAAAGAGTCACCTGTCGGGAAGTCAGTAAGCTGAAAGATAGCAGCTATCTGGCCGGATCGGAATCGTTGGCAATACGACCCGGATAATTATCCATAACCGGCATTTCAGCACGCATCTTGATGGCTTTTACAATTTGTCGCTAAATTGCGACATAATAACCTATACATATGTCTTCTACTTTATATGATTTCGGCATGGTTGGGCTCGGCACCATGGGCCGCAACCTGCTCCTCAATATCGCCGATCACGGATTTGCCGCAATTGGGTTTGACCTGGACGTGTCAAAGGGAAAACTGCTGGAAGAAGCCGCCAGCAAGGGTACTACCGTCAAAGGGGTGAGCACCCTGGCAGATATGGTGTCCCAGCTGAAAACACCACGTAAGGTGATGATGCTGGTTCCGGCGGGTAATCCGGTTGACATGGTCATAAAAGACCTGTTGCCCCTGCTCGAGGAAGGTGATATTATTATCGATGGCGGTAACTCGCACTTTACCGATACCCTCCGCCGGATCCAGTTCCTGGAAGATAAAAAAGTCCACTTCATGGGCATGGGGGTAAGTGGTGGCGAAAGCGGTGCAAGGTTTGGCCCGAGTATTATGCCGGGCGGCGACCAGAGCGCATGGACACACCTGAAACCCATACTGGAAGCGGTCTCCGCTAAAGTGAACGGCGAACCATGCGTAGCCTATATGGGTCGCAATGCCGCGGGCCACTATGTCAAGATGGTCCACAACGGGATTGAATATGCGATCATGCAACTCATCAGCGAAGTGTATGATTATTTTAAACGCTCGATGAATTTCAGCAATGACGAACTGCACGAAATTTTTAAAAAATGGAATGCAGGCGAACTGCAGTCATTCCTTATCGAAATAACGGCTGATATATTCCCGCGCAAGGATGACCTCAGCAGCAACCGCCTCATCGATTCCATCCTCGACAAGGCCGGGTCAAAAGGCACGGGTAAATGGACATCGCAGGAAGCAATGGACCTGCCTGTTCCACTTCCCACGGTCGACCTTGCCGTTGCCATGCGCGACCTTTCCGTTTACAAGGATGAACGCATGAGCGCCGAAGCTGTGTACAAACCAAAGGTCAGGGTGTTTACCGGTGACCGGGAAAAAGTAATCCAGCAGATGCACGATGGCCTGTACCTCTCTACCCTCATCTGTTACGCCCAGGGACTGGCCATGCTGAGCAAGGCATCGGTTGAACGTAAAATGGAAATACCGTTGAAAGATGTGGTAAGCATCTGGAGAGGCGGATGCATTATCCGCTCCACCCTGCTTGAAACATTTACTACCGCCTTTAAAAAACAGGCGGACCTTCCCAATATCCTGCTCGATAAAAAGATCGCGGCAATTGTGAAGAAAAAACAGGCCAACCTGCGCAAGGCGGTGCAGCTGTTCGCTGGCGCGAAAGTGCCAGCCGGCGCCATGTCCAGCGCGCTGGCTTACTTCGATGCCTATACAAGCGGACGCATGCCGACCAACCTGATCCAGGCACAGCGTGATTATTTCGGCGCCCATACTTACCAGCGTCTTGACCAGACCGGAAGTTTTCATACAGAATGGTAATCTCAACAACACACAAATTCAACCATGGATAACAAAACCAAATTGCCTCCCTCCATTCTCTTCATCTTCGGGGGAAGCGGTGACCTTGCCAACAGGAAACTGATCCCCGCACTCTATAATTTATTTCTCGATAACCAGTTGCCCGAGCAGTTTATGGTCATCGGGGTCGGACGTACATCCTATACCGAAGAAGTATACCGCGACAAACTGCTGGAAGGCATCAACCAGTTTTCCCGCAGAAAAGATGCGGTTGGGGAAAAATGGCCGGAGTTTTCTAAGATGATCTCCTACCATTGTATGGACCTCAACGATGACTCTTCCTATGTGAAAATGGCTGAGTGGGTGCGCGAAAAAGGCAAGGAATGGGATGCCAAACCGGTTTCCATTTTTTACCTGGCCGTTGCGCCGCAGCTTGCCCCGGGGATTGCCGTTAAACTCTCCGAACAGAAAGTGTGCACCGATCCGCATAAAACAAGGATCGTGTTTGAGAAACCATTCGGGCACGACTGGCAAAGCGCACACGACCTGAACAAACTCCTGGCGAGCATGTTCACTGAAGAACAGATTTACCGCATTGACCATTACCTCGGCAAGGAAACGGTACAGAATATCCTCGCCTTCCGTTTTGCCAACGCCTTATTTGAACCGGTCTGGAACAACCATTATATCGATCACGTACAGATTACCGCTGCTGAAACAGTTGGTGTGGAAGACCGTGGAAGCTACTATGAGGGCTCCGGCGCATTGCGTGATATGGTGCAGAACCACGTGCTGCAGCTTCTTTGCATGATCGCCATGGAACCCCCCACCTCCTTCGACTCCAACGAAATCAGGAACAAAAAAGTGGATGTGCTTAATGCCATCCGCAAAATCAATCCCGATGAAGTCCATGAGAACGCGGTGCGCGGACAATACGGCGAAGGCTGGCTGAAAGGCCAGCAGGTGCCGGGCTACCGCGAAGAAAAAAGCGTAGGTAAGGAATCGGCTACCGAAACATTTGTGGCTGCCAAATTCTTTGTTGATAACTGGCGCTGGAAAAATGTACCCTTTTATATCCGCACCGGTAAACGCCTGCATGAAAAAACGACACTGATCACTATCCAGTTCAAGGAAGCTCCCCACTACTCCTTCCCGCAGGAAGCCGCAGAAACGTGGAGACCCAACCGTCTTACCTTCAGCATTTCACCGCAGATGGATATCCGCATCCGTTTCCAGGCCAAACGCCCGGGTACGGAAATGGTACTGAACCCTGTCGACATGGTGTTCAACTATGTGGAAGCTTACAAAGAACAGGAACCGGAGGCATACGAAACATTACTGGAAGATGTGATCGAAGCCAACCAGACATTGTTCATGCGGGCCGACCAGGTAGAAGCTGCCTGGAAAGTAATTATGCCCCTGATCGAAGTGTGGTCGAAACGTTCACCCGTCGATTTCCCGAACTATTCGCCCGATAGCTGGGGACCGGAAGATGCAGAAGGGCTTATTGCACGTGATGGAAATTTCTGGGCCAACCTGCCCGCACACAAAGAAGAAAAAGCATAAGATGCATACCCTCATATACAGCGATAGTGATGAACTGAGCCGGGCCTACGCCGACTGGATGATGGACAGGGTCAAAACCGTGCTTACCGGCAAAGACTCGTTCACACTCTCACTCTCGGGCGGCAGCACCCCAAAGAAATTGTACAAACTACTGGCAGCCGAGCCGTATAAAAGCGGCATCGAATGGAGCCGCATCCATTTCTTCTGGGGCGATGAACGTTTTGTGCCCTTCACCGATGAGAAGAATAATGCACGCATGGCATTCGACGAATTGCTGGACAAGGTTCCTGTGAATAAAGACCATGTCCACATTATGGATACCAGTCTTGAACCTGCAGCCGCGGTAGCCCATTATGAAAAAATCCTGCATGGCTACTTCGATGGCCAGGGCGGATTCGACCTCGTCATGCTTGGCCTGGGTGATAATGCCCATACCCTTTCCCTGTTCCCTGGCTATCCGATTATCCATGATGATAAAAACTGGGTGGCCGCTTTTTTCCTGAAGGAACAGGATATGTACCGGATCTCGCTCACAAAGGTGCTGGTCAACAAGTCCGCCGCTGTTACTTACCTGGTGGCTGGTGCCGACAAGGCCTCTTCAGTAAAAGCGGTGATTGAAGGTCCGGCAGACGAAGACCTGTACCCGGCACAGGTAATCCGTAATGAGGGACATGAACTGATCTGGTTCCTCGACAAGGCAGCAGCGGCTGACCTGGATTAACCTTCACCGTTGAACCAGTCCACATCGGGCCGAACACCGGGCCCTGACCACGCCTGCAGTGAAACAAAAGCACTCCGGCGTATTTCAGTGCAACCGGGTCATGACAACAAAGCAAGGTTCACCTGCATCGACCATGGGGCAGGCAACCTCCCGGCGGGTTGCAACGTCAGTCATAAATCAAACAGCGATCGTAACGCAAATGGCACAACTCAGGATTTATATTACGTTCTTAATACTGGCCTCACTCGCCATCCTTGGGGTTTCCGCCACGAAGCAACGCGAACCCATTTATAAAAACCTGCAGATCCTGCCAAAAGACATCAGTGAAAAAGACATGGACAGCATCATGTTGTCTTATACAAAAGCCCTGGGAATGGGCTGCGGATTCTGCCACAACCCGGTAGAAGGTTTCGAAGACAGCCTCGACTATGTCACCGATAAAAACGAGATGAAAGAAAATGCGAGGCAGATGATGCGCATGACTATCGATATCAACAGCAAGTATTTTTATTTCGATAAAAAAGTGAAACCCGTTTACCTCAAAACGGTGCATTGCCTCACCTGCCACAAAGGGGAACCCTATCCCGCCGAATAATTGCCGGCTTGCCGTGATATTTTCGCAACAGTGTCGCGATGGTTTTCATAGTACGTCAGTGATTTTGGAAGCCGGGAACTATGCCGGTCGCATCACTGCGGGCTTGCGACTTATGCTATAAAATAACCATACGGCAGTATCAGCCATACTCTTTTAGGGGGATTACAGAAAACCCTCATTCCAGCTTTCCGTATTATTACGCAACACGCGCAAACTTTTACTGAATTTTAGCATAAACCATTAGTGACGAACACTAGTGAAGGTCAATAGCCGTTAGATTTGTGACAACTGTATTTTGATCTGATAGACCGAAAAACCTATCCTTAAGAAAACCTGATGTATGACCCTGTTTGACCTGATGGGACTTCTCTCTACCCTGGCGCTCGCGCTTCCCATCATCTTTTTGGTCGTTACCCGGCTTGCCTGGTATAAATGTTTCCCCGCACTGCTGGTTTACTTTGCGCTCATGGTGAGCCACAACCTGACCTCCCTGCATTTCATCCCGGTTTCCACATCGTTCATCAATAACCAGGGACTGCTGAATAACCTGCTGGATGCCCCGCTGATGTTGGGTTTTCTCACGTACTTCAGCCAGACTGCAGCCTATCGCAAAAGCCTGCTCATCATTATTGGTGTATATATCGCCTTTGAAGTGGTGGTGGTGGCTATGCTGGGATTCAACAGAATGTCAAACACCGTGATCATGGCGCCCGGACTGCTTATCACGTTACTGTTGTCCTCTGTATTTTTTACGCACTACGTAAAACTCACGCTGGTCAACCAGAAGGCCCTTGGCAAACTGCTGATGGTGCTGTCGCTCCTGCTGGCTTACGGTGTGTATTGTTTTATTTATGTGGTCTTCTTCCTGATGGACACGCGTTTTGTACAGGATACAAAAATCATCTTTTACCTCGTCACCGTTATATCATCGATTGTACTTTGCGTGGGCATCATGATCGAGCGCAACCGCGTGCGGCACCTGTCCGAGTTGCACAAGACCCGCGAAGAGCTGAAAGCTATCTATGGTGAGGACGACACAAAAACGACCATCCCTTTCGAGACGGTCGTATTCAAATTTGAAAAAGGTAAAACCTACTAGAACGGATACTTCCCTTCTGCAATCGCCTTATCGGCGATCCTTCTCCTTGCATCCTTTGTATTAAACGGCTCTGCTTTTGTAAAACGTTTCAAGCCCATCAGTATCATGCGCTGCTCATCGCCTTCGGCAAATGAATTGATCGCATCTTTCCCGGCCTTGTTTACTGCATCGGCAGCATCGTACAGGTAGGTGCGCATAATATCCATGTAGATATCAGCACCCTGTCCGTCTTTTCCTGCCGTGATCTTCATGACACGGAGCAGGACGCTCTCGGCATTAAATATATTAATTGCCATATCTGCCAGGTTCATCAGGATCTCCTGTTCGGATTCTACCTTCGCCATCAGCTTCTGCACTGCTGCACCCGAAGCCATCAGTAACGCCTTCTTCAGGTTGGCTACCAGCTTTTTCTCGGAAGCAAATGCTTGTTCGTCCTGTGCACCAAAATCAGGAATGCTCATCAGCTCCTTCTGCACGGCCATGGCAGGACCCATCAGGTCAAGACGACCGCCCATAGCGCGTTTCAGGGTCATGTCCAGTGTAAGCAACCGGTTGATCTCGTTGGTGCCCTCGTAAATGCGGTTGATACGGCTATCGCGATAAGCCCTCGAAATATTGTACTCAGCACTAAAACCATTACCACCATGTACCTGCACACCTTCATCCACCACATAATCGAGCACCTCACTGCCAAATACTTTCAGCATCGCGCACTCGATGGCATATTCTTCTGCCGCACCTAATAATGCTTCATTAAATGGTTTACCCGCTGCCAGTAATTCTGTTTCCTTCTGATCAATCCAGTGCGCTGTCCGGTAAAGGGCAGACTCGGCAACAAATACGCGGATACTCATTTCAGCCAGCTTGTATTTGATTGCACCAAAATTCGCAATGGGCTGTTTGAACTGCTCACGCGTTTTTGCATAGGCGATGGTTTCGCTCAGCGCCCTGCGGGCACCACCATTCGCTGCCGCGCATAATTTAAGCCGCCCGATATTGAGGATGTTAAACGCGATCTTATGCCCTTTTCCTACTTCACCCAGCAGGTTTTCCACGGGCACTTTTGCATCCTGGAAATATAACTGCACGGTCGATGAGCCTTTGATCCCCATCTTCTGTTCCTCCGGTCCCTGGGTAAATCCTTCCGTTCCCCGCTCTACAATGAAGGCAGTGAATTTATCCCCGTCAACCTTCGCAAACACGGTATACACCTGTGCGAAGCCACCATTGGTGATCCAGCATTTCTGCCCGTTCAGCAGGTAGTGCTTACCATCATCACTCAGCCGTGCAGTGGTTTTTGCCCCCAGTGCATCTGAACCGCTGTTAGGTTCGGTGAGACCATAAGCCCCCGCCCATTCACCACTGATCAGTTTGGGTATGTATTTCTGTTTTTGTGCGTCTGTTCCGAAGTACAGGATCGGCAGGGTGCCGATTCCGGTATGTGCGGCAATAGCAACAGAGAAAGAATGCCCTGCACCCAGGTATTCGTTGATAATAGTGGAGGTAACAAAATCCTTACCCAACCCGCCAAATTCTTCCGGGAAGGAAGTCATCAGCAAACCCTGTTCACCCGCTTTTGCAACCAGCGACTTCATCAGCCCCGGTTCCATGCTGTCAATGCGGTCAAGGATGGGATAAATCTCCGCGTCCAGGAACTGGTTACACATGTCGCGGATCATCAACTGCTCCTCGTCAAAATTTTCGGGGGTGAAAGTATCCTCCGGTTGCGATTCGCGGATGATCCATTCGCCTCCTTTCAGGAATTGCTGGGTGTCTGTGGCAGCGCTCATTTTATATCTTTTTAAAAATTAAAAATCCTTACCGGTTATTTGAGATTATCATATACGATCTGAAGTACTTCCTTACAGATTTCAATACGGTCGGGCGGAACAGACTGCAACGCTTCGTTGAGCGTTTCATCGGCAATCTGCATGGTTTCCTCCTCCAGCTTCTGCGCCTGTTTGGTGAGGTAAATCATGTTGATACGGCGGTCATTCTCCGACGCGACACGTTTTACCAGGTTTAGCTTTTCGAGATTGTCCACCAGCCTCGTGATACTTGGCTTGTCGCGGAAAGTGGCATTGCATAACTGCTGCTGGCTCCGGCCGTCTTCTTTCCATAAATGATATAACACACTCCACTGTTCAATGGTGATGTTGAGCCCTGCGGCATTGAACTTTTTCTGCAAACGGCGGGCAATCGCAATGGAGGCCTTACCGGTCACAAAACTGTAGAGTTCCCCTTTTTTAAAATGGTTGTTTGACATATAGTTGTTTGTGCAACTATTCAAATGTAATAATTTCCCGGAATAAGTCAAAGCTAATTTTGCCATTATATTTACAGCAGGCGCTGCCACAAAATCAAACGTCTGGATCACTTTACTTTAAAATATAAATCTTCCGCCATTAGCTGCCATCGTTACGGGAACGGCCCGGTGGCGGTGCTTTGCTTTGCGGGCTATGGGGAAACCGGCAACGCTTTCAGCCTGCTGACGGGCGATGACACGGTGGCATTCAGCCTTTTCTGCATCGACCTGCCCTTCCACGGCAGTACAGCATGGAATGAAAACCGGAGGCTTCTCCGGAAAGACCTGCTAGTGATCCGGGACATGGTACTTGATCTGCATCAGGCCGCATCAGGGGTCGAAACACCATCCGAATCAGCCGCAAAAAACCCCGCCACACCTTACGTGCTGATGGGTTTCAGTCTTGGCGGTCGGGTGGCGATGGAACTTTACCGGTCGGACCCCTCCCGGGTAAGCCGCCTGTTGCTGCTTGCACCGGACGGATTACGTTTCGGATTCTGGTTCTCCTTTTCCACCGGCACCTGGATTGGTGGCCGGGTCTTCCATTTATTAATGTACCACCGGCACCTTTTACCACGACTGCTCAGCCTGGTAAAAAAAACCGGGCTGATCGACAAAAGCCGGATGAAATTCATCGGGAACTACCTGCAGGATCCCGAAAGCCGCAAGCTGGTGTACAAGCGCTGGAGTGTACTGGGAAAAATGAAGCCATCACGCGCCCGGCTGCGCAGGCTGGTGATGCAACACCATACAACTGTCCGGCTGCTGTACGGGCGGTTTGACCGCGTGATCCCTGCGGCAGATGGAGTAAAATTCAATGGCACCATCCAGCCACATGGAGCCATCATTATACTGGAAAGCGGCCACCAGCTGCTTGTACCAAAAAACAGGAAGGTGATCGTTGCTGCGCTCAGGGAATAAACCCGGCAGCGTTTCACCTGCCGGCTCCTCGGCCATACGGCAACTAGAACGGTTGAATCATCTGCCGTTCATTAACTAGATTTGTTTTACATGTTGATCATCACCGTTATTGCGGCTTTTCTTTTTACCGGGTACAGCATCCTCATCCTGACTTACTGGTGGGCATGGCGGACTGTCCCTTCCTTTACTGCAAGTGGCGAGCCCAGCACCCGTGTAAGCATTGTAATACCTGTACGAAATGAAGAAGCCAACATCGGCAACCTGCTGGCTGCGCTGCAGGAGCAGGTTTATCCGCCCGGCCTGCTCGAAATAATAGTAGTGGATGACCATTCAGAAGACGCAACGGTACAGGTAATCCGAAAATTTGAGGGTATTAAACTGGTGAGTTTGCCAGACCAGGAAATCAATTCCTACAAAAAGAAGTCGATTGAAACAGGCATCGCTGCCGCAGGGGGCGAATTGATCATTACCACAGATGCGGATTGCATCCCTTCACCCGGATGGCTTCACAGCATGGTGCGTTTTTATGAAACCAGCGAAGTGGTTTTTATAGCAGCACCGGTCCGGTTCACCACAGACCGAACCATTCTTGCCATGTTCCAGGCAATGGACTTTATGGTACTGCAGGGCATCACCGCAGCATCGGTACACAAAAAGATCCACGCCATGTGCAACGGGGCAAACATGGCATACACCCGCAAGGTGTTTTATGAAGTTGATGGGTTCCGCGGTATCGATCACATTGCATCCGGCGATGATATGCTGCTGATGTATAAGATCCGCCAGCGTTATCCTGACAAGGTGAAGTACCTGCGGGCCGAAGAAGCCATCATGTTTACCAGCCCGCAGGAAACGCTCCGGTCCTTCATCAACCAGCGCATCCGCTGGGCAAGCAAAGCCACCAGCTACCAGGAAAAAAATATGCTGCCTGTATTGGCGCTGGTATATTTTTTCAACCTGCTGTTCCCGGCCCTGATCATTGCAGCGTTCTGGAATCCGCGCTGCTGGCTGCTTGCGGCTACCCTCTGGGTCGGAAAAACCATTATCGAAATGCCTTTTTACTGGAGCGTTTCGGGATTTTACCGGATGCGTTGGTCGGCGGCCCTGTTGTTTTTTTTCCAGCCGCTCCATATTGTTTATACCATAGTGTCTGGTTTCCTCGGCCAGTTCCGCACTTATGAATGGAAAGGAAGGAAAGTTTCTTAGCTTTAATACCGATGGACACAGCTTCACTCACATTCCGGCAGGCCGCATGGAAACGCCTGAAAAAAAACAAGGCAGCAGTATTCGGGATGGTCATTATCTCACTCAGTATCCTGGTTGCCATTTTTGCCTACTTCATTGCACCTGACCCATCGCCTTTCTCCAACCGGATCATCCTGGAAATTGGTGGTAACAAACCAGGCTTCCGCCAGCAGTTCCTCCTGGTACGCAAGGATCGTGTGCCAGGCAACACCGGCTTTGTAAAACAAATGGTATCGGGGAAAGAAGACAACCACTATTACCTGCCCGTAAGCAGCGTAGTGCAGGCCGGTGATAGTTTCGTCGTCCAACATTTTATTGATGAAGGCCTCACCGACCGTCAGGCATTCCATAAAAACCAGCTTGCACCGTCGCCCGTCACTGAAAAAAATTTCCTGCTTGGCACCGACAAATTCGGAAGGGATATACTGAGCAGGCTGATAGTGGGTACAAGGGTAAGTCTCAGTGTGGGCCTGATCACCGTTATCATTTCACTTTCGATCGGGCTGATCCTTGGTTCCCTCGCCGGATTTTACCGCGGCCGCACCGATGACATCATCATGTGGTTCATTAATGTGATCTGGAGTATTCCCACCCTGCTACTGGTGTTTGCCATCACACTGGCACTTGGGCGCGGGTTCTGGCAGGTGTTTATTGCAGTAGGCCTTACCATGTGGGTGAGTGTGGCGCGACTGGTACGCGGACAGGTAATCGCTATCCGTGAGCTGGAATATATTGAAGCAGCGCGCGCCCTGGGTTATTCAAAAATCCATACCATCGTAAGGCATATCTGGCCAAATATCATGGGACCCGTTATTGTAATTGCCGCCTCCAACTTTGCATCAGCAATTGTGATCGAGGCCGGTCTCAGTTTCCTCGGCATCGGCGTGCAGGCACCACAGCCCAGCTGGGGACTGATGATCAAGGAGAACTATAATTTTATTATTACGCAGAATCCCATGCTTGCACTGGCACCGGGGTTTGCCATCATGCTGCTGGTGCTTGCCTTTAACCTGCTTGGCAACGGGCTTCGTGATGCACTTCATGTGCGGGGCAAACTCTGAGGACTTTGTATTAACCATTCCCATTCACCACCTGCACATTGCGGCTGAAACTTTCATCGAGTGATATAAATGTTTCGGTGCGCTCAATGCCTTTGATCTTTTGCAACTGGTCGTGCAATACAAAACGAAGCCCGGTAATATCCTTACACACTATCTCCGCAAACATGCTGTAGTTACCGGTTGTGTAATTCAGGCGCACTATCTCCGGGATCTTCTGCAGCTCCTTCGCAACCCCGTCATACAACGAGCTTTCTTTCAGGTAAATCCCGATAAAGGCAATTACATCATAGCCAAGCAGGTTCAGGTTTACATTCAGTTTTGTACCTTTGACCACCCCGGCCTCGTGCAGCTTTTTGATCCGGACATGGATGGTACCACCCGATACAAAAAGTTTTTTGCCAAGGTCGGCATACGAG
>SDZZ01000338.1 GCA_004173255.1 Chitinophagaceae bacterium
TAAACGGTTGGTGTGATGTTCGTGTTGAACCCTTCATATTTTATCAGTGAATAGGTGCTTGGTCCTACGCCCGTTGCGGTAATATTGATGACCCCGTTACTGCAATTGGTTGGCGTGGTCCCGAACTGCAGGGTACGGACCACAAGCATATTCTGGACATTAAATGTATTTCCGCAACGGTCCGTGACGCGGCCATTGTACAATGTATCCGTTTTAATACCGTAGATATAACAATCATACGGTGTTTGCGGTGCTACCGTGATCCAGTTGGAGGAGGTGGCCGATTTATATTGGAAAGTGTATGGACCGCGACCACCGGTACAAAAAATATTAAACACATTGTTTGTACAGTTGGTGCCAAAGCTCACGCTGGAACTCGCCTGCAGCGACGGCAATGAATTGTTCCACTGGGCAGGGTCAACGATGACGTTATTGGAGATGGTAGTCTGTCCGCTTACCTGGTCCAGCACTGTCACCCGGAAAAAGGTGGCCGCCGTCACTTCCGATGCTGTTATCTCGAATTGGGCAGCGGTGGCATTATAGGGGCGGGTAACTACCGGCGCCCAGATGTTGGCCGAATTCTGCCTTTCGAGTGTCATGGAGGCTGCGGTCTCCACGCCATTGACAAAGGTCAGTTGCGCCACGGCGGTAGCCGACCCGCAACCCTGGTACAACGCAAGTTGTACACCGGATACCTGTGCGTTGGCCGGATCCGGCGAAAAAGAAACCAGCAGTACGGTCATAATGACCATAAGGGATTTCAATCGTTGGCGAAAGCTGATGGTGTTGGTAAAGCGGTTGCGTTTCATTTTTCCCTGGTTAATCCCAGTTTTATACTGGTCACCAAAGATTCGGATTCAGGACGGCCGATTCCATCCTGTGAAACTGGTATTTTCAGGTAAATAAGGTGAATTCCACGGCCTGCAGCACCTTTTCTTATTTGAAAGCTGCAGGCCATGCGCGCCCGCTCTCGGTCAAATCCCCAAGCCATCTGTGTTTTTCTCCCCCGCAGGCAGTATGATACGGAACTCCGTTCCATCCCCCGGAATGCTTTTCAACTCAATCCTTCCGCCATCTTTTTCCACCAGTTGCTTCACCAGGTACAATCCCATGCCGGTACCATCGGAGTTATGTTCCACCCGGAAGTACTTGTCAAAGACTTTTTCAAGATTGGTCGTCTCAATGCCCTTGCCATTGTCATGAACCCGGATTTCTACTTCACTGCCTTTTGTAGCAGCCTCGATACGCACCCGGGGCATACGGCCGTCCGCCTTGTATTTAATTGCATTGTTGATCAGGTTAAAAAGGATACTCCTCAGTTTTTGTTTTGAGTAACAGAAGTGTTCAATGTGTGGTTTAAACTCAAACTCAGCCTGTGATTGCCGGATATCCTGGTGCAGGCTTAGGTAAACATCCTCCAGGATTCTTGCGATATCGTTCCCGTCCAGCTGCTCGGGTGCCATGGAACTGGTCTTCCTCATGTCAGTAAGGTCGCCGATTACACGCTCCATTTTTTTGATAGACCGGGAAATCAGCTGGGCAAACTGTTGCGCCCGCTCAAAGCTTTCCTTTTTCATGGCCGAAAATTCCTCAATTGCCAGCAGCAGGTTGGTCAGCGGGGACTTGATGTCATGCGAGATGGTGTCAAGGATGGTTTCATTTTGCTGCAGAAGGTTTTCCAGGGTGCGGAGTTGCTGCACCTTTTCAGAGATGTCGATGAAAGTGATCATGGTACCGATGACCTGGTGATCCGGGTCATAGTAGGGTGTAACCTTCATCTGGTACCAGGTGGAATCGCTTGACTGCACCTCTTTCTCGAGTGGCTCGCCCGTAGCAAGCACCTCCGCAATATCTTCCTGGATTTTGGTGAACCTGAAATGCTCTTTCAATTCAGTGATCCGCCTGCCTTCGTCCTGCGGTTTCAGGGCAAATGTGTTGATCGCAGTCGGGGTAAGCTTTCTGAGCTTCATGTCGTTGTCCACATAAATCTGGGGCAGGACCGTATTGTTTAAATAACACTCCATTTGCCGGAGCCGGTCATTCATCTCCAGGATGGTACTGGTTGCTGTGTCCATAGTTGGTTGGTTCAGTTTTTAATAGCTGTTGGCTGTAGGGGGTACGGGGATATCCACAGGCAATGGCCGAAAGGGCACCAGGAACAATAAAAGTCGATTGATAATATTCCCGCCGATGGCAGGAATGGAAGCTCAGTGTTATGTATTTGAGCTATGGAAGGCCGGTGGATCTTTTATGAAGCTAGGACAATCAAATAAATTAATGAGCAGAACCAGCACTTTTATTTTGGGAAAAGTTGATCGGGATCAGGGATGTTTGAACACCGATCATTTTCATCGTGGAAAACCCGTAGGGCTTGCTGGCACTGTGTTTCATCAAATCCACATAAAAAAGTTAAAGTCGGTATCGGAAGAGACCGGATGGTGCCGGAGTTGACTGTGTTACACGAAATGTTGAAGGTATTGATTCGAATTGTGTAATTCATTCCTCAGCCTGTCGGCAATAAAATTCCTGTACATCTGATGGAAATCATCACATTTTTCAATTGCCCGGATAATGTTTTGCTGGAGCAGTTGTATCGCGCTGGTTGGGCACTCGAACGCAGGCCGGAGTTTACCGCCTTCAAGAAGGAGGATATGATTCCCGGACAGCATGGCCTCCAGTTCGCCATTCATGATCGTGACGCGGATCTGTGGGGTAAAATTGACAACAGTACATCGCACCAGGGCGGTGTGAGAGCCGTCATTATATTCGAAGGGGATAGAAATGATTTCCGTCATGTGAGATTCTTTAGCTGCAGATTCATTGGCAAACGCGGGGATTAAATCTAAATACCGTACCAGTTTGCTGCGGTGTGAAGTTTTTGACCAGGGTTGGAACGTCAGCGTAACAGCTGATTGAGCGAATAATAACCATGCGGCAGTGCCGACGGCTCCGCGAAGCCACGAAATAATGTTTCAAAAGGGAATTCCATTTGATGGCTGTGCAGGAGAAGATCTTTTTTTAAGCCTGACAATGGTCAACTGTCAGCAGCTATGAACCGGTGGCACCCGGATTGTGATCATTACTGCAGGTTATAAATGCAACCTGAAATAAAAAGCGATAAACACACAATTAAAAAATAAAGTATATGGCAACCCCCCGAAAACCAGGCAACATGGCGGCTACACAAAACACCAGCCGCGACATCGAAAAAGAGACGCGCGACCGGGAACTTATGGACGATGACCAGGATGAATCCGGCACCGGTACAGCAGGATTAGAAAATGATGAACTGGAGGATGACGAACTGGAAGATGACGAGCTGGAGTTTGAAGATGTTGCGGATGAAGAAACGGACGAGGACACAGACGAGGAAACGGACGAGGACGTTACAGCCGGTAAGCGCAGCCTCATCGATGCTGATTTTGCGGAAGACGGCGTGGAAACCGATGGCAGCCCGGTTCTGGATGAGCAGGATC
This sequence comes from Chitinophagaceae bacterium, assembly GCA_004173255.1. Classification (GTDB taxonomy): domain Bacteria; phylum Bacteroidota; class Bacteroidia; order Chitinophagales; family Chitinophagaceae; genus JBEVJC01. The sequence goes on from SDZZ01000338.1 coordinate 3,477, forward strand.
TGGAAGAGAATGACCTTGATGAGGATGAAGCCGAAGATATTGAATGGGAAGAGGAGGAGGAAGAAGATGATGAATCTGGCAGGTAAGTATGCCGGACGTTAGCCTCACCCGCTGAAAGGCGGGTGCTTTTTTTTAGCCCGGATCACGATCCGGGCTTTTGGCATTATTGCTTAGATTCGCGAAACTTAATGTTTCGCTGTATGAAGAAGATCGTCACCGTCACCCTGCTGTTCCTGCTCGCTTTAAATAATGGATTGTTGGCCCAGCCTGCGGGAGCGCAGGAATTTTACGAACTGCGCGTTTATCATTATAAAGACTCAGCGCAGGAGGGGGTGATTGACAGGTATCTCGAGAAGGCCCTGATTCCCGCCCTTGGCCGGAAAAAAATAACAAGGATAGGTGTCTTTAAGGCATTATCAAATGATACATCGGCCATCAAAACACTGTACCTGCTTGTACCATTCAAATCGGTTGCAGGAGCTTTGGAAATTCAGTCGGCATTATTGAAAGACAATGCCTACCTGTCAGCCGGCAAGGAATATCTTGAGGCTGGATTTAAAACGCCGCCATACACACGCGTTGAGTCAATATGGCTGAAGGCTTTCCCTTTTGCCCCGGTGGCGAAGGCTTCTAAATTAAAGTCATCGCCGCAGGGCCGCGTTTATGAGCTGCGGAGTTATGAAAGCGCTACCGAGAAGATCGGGGTTAACAAAATCCATATGTTTAACGAAGGCGGTGAGGTTGCCCTGTTTGACCGCCTGGGTTTCGATGCGGCGTTTTATGGACAGGTACTCAGCGGTGGCGTTATGCCTAACCTGATGTATTTAACCCGGTTCGAAAACCGCGCTGAGCGCGATGCCCACTGGAAAGCGTTCGGTGAGGATCCCGAATGGAAACAACTGTCGGCGAAACCGGAATACCAGGATAATGTGTCACACATCGATATTACCTTCCTGCGTCCAACGGCTTATTCGGCGTTGTAAAAAGTATATGGGTTACCTGCTCTGCGACCCTGATCGCACAGGAGTTACCTGGTCTGCGGTCCTGACCGCACAGGGGTTACCTGGTCTGCGACCCTGATCGCAGGAAAAAATGATTGCAGCACAGGGGCCTTAGTTAGTCCTGATCAGCTCCAGGAAAACTGGCAACGTTTTTTCATCATCTTCATACTTCAGTAATTTAAACCCCTTTGAATACAACATCATCGACGGGTACTTGCGTGGGGTAAAATGGGTGATGAAATGGTTCTTCGGATCCAGCAGGAGCGTGGTATTTTTTGCCTTCAGCAGGTTGGGCCCGTACACCTGAAGGAAGCCAGTGGCTTTGTCTTTCGGGTCAAGCGTAACGAGGTATATCGTCGCCTTTGCAAGTTGCGCCTGGTGTCCGTGCAGGAAACTGATGGCATGCTGGCAATGATCGCAGCTTACATCAAAAAGAATAAAAAAGATGGGCGTTGTTTTACCCAGATTCTTTTTGGTGAACTGTGTCCCGGACGTGGTTATGAATTCGAATTCCGGAATAGTGGCAGCAGGTGTCTGGGCCGCGGCGGACAGGTAAACCAGGACAGCTGCAACCAGCAGGTTAAATT
>SDZZ01000886.1 GCA_004173255.1 Chitinophagaceae bacterium
TTCAATCAGGCGCTGGAACTCGCCCGCAGGTTGGCGCCGTCCCGAACCGACGCCCACCTGTTGCTGCGAACCCGCGCCGAATTGGAGCGCCTGTACGCCCAGCCCTTACCACCAGCGGAATTGCGGGCAGGCAAACAGCGGGTGCTGGACAGTTTGCAGGCCCCGGTGCAGATCAGTAACCAGGTTTTTAAGGAAATAAAAGTGCAGTATCCCGGCCTGAGCTCTGCCCTCATGCAGCCTTCCTACCTGATGACAGACAGCGCTGCGGCAACACGGGTTTTTATGGTTGTCCTGACGATCAAAGGCCGGGTAAGTACAGTTGATCAGGAAAAGCTGGCAAAATGGCTGACACTTCGTTTGCAGCAGCCGCAAATCAATTTGATCATCCGATAGAAAAGCAATACGTATGATAACAATCCTGATTGTATCTGTGTTCGTTATTGGCTACCTCGCCATAGCACTTGAACACCCGTTAAAATTGAATAAAGCTGCATCCGCGCTCATTACCGGTGTGCTCTGCTGGACAATTTATATTTTGCAGGCAGATGCAGCGCACGCCAATGAGGCCCTGTTGCACCACCTTGGTGAAATATCGTCCATATTGTTTTTCCTGCTGGGTGCGATGACCATTGTGGAACTCATCGATTCGCACAACGGGTTTGATATTATCACCCAGAAGATCACAACTACCAGCAAGGCAAAACTGCTGGTGTTTGTAACCTGCCTTACGTTTTGCCTTTCAGCGCTCCTGGATAACCTGACTACGGCCATCGTGATGACATCGCTCTGTGCCAAAATCCTGTCCGACCGCGAGGACAAGCTCTGGTTTGCGGGCATGGTCATTATTGCCGCTAATGCAGGCGGAGCATGGTCGCCACTCGGGGATGTGACCACCACCATGTTGTGGATCGGGGGCCAGATCACTGCCCTGAACATCATAAAACAGCTCCTGCTTCCGAGCATTGCCGTGTGCATCCTGCCTGCTTTTTTCATTGCCAGGCGTTTTAAAAACAGCCGGATCGTGGCCATCCCGG
>SDZZ01000887.1 GCA_004173255.1 Chitinophagaceae bacterium
ATTGTCTGCAATGCAAACAATGCGGGTATGTTTATTTTTCCGTACCTGTCGCAGGATAGTGCCCAGCGCGGGTCCCATCAATGGCAGCCAGAAACGCACGATGACGAGATCGGGTCGTTCCTTTCTTAACCGCTTACCTGTTTTCATCCAGTTGAGCGGGTTGACCGAATTGATCACGGTATGGATCAACAGGCTTTTTGGTGCCGGTTCATCGGTGTACTGCGTGGTGCCCGGGAAAATAAACTTAGGGTATTGCAGCGAGAAGGAATAGATGCTGCAGTGATGCCCCATTGCGATAAACTCTTCGGCCAGTCGCTGGTTAAAAGTTGCCAGTCCGCCCCGCAATGGATGTGCGGGTCCTATGATCACCACATTTGCCATCAGAGTCCGGATTTCTTTTCTACGAGATAGGAATTTCGGCCGGGTGAGTTCCTGGTGATCAGTTCCCCGATAAACCCTGCAAGGAACAGCTGCATCCCGATAATGATTGCGGTCATGGACATATAGAAGCCGGGCCGATTGGTGATCGGGTAGCTGGAATCAATGAATTTGGAAACGATCAGGAAGATGGCGAATGCCAGTCCGATCAGGAAGAACAGCGTACCCCACAGTCCAAAAAAGTGCATGGGCCGTTTACCGAATTTACCGATGAAGACGATGGTCATCAGGTCGAGGAAGCCATTGATAAAGCGGGTCCATCCGAATTTGCTGATACCGTATTTGCGGGCCCGGTGTTCCACTACTTTCTCGCCGATTTTACGGAAGCCGCCCCACTTGGCAAGTACGGGAACGTAGCGGTGCATTTCCCCAAATACTTCGATGCCTTTCACTACACGTTTGCTATAGGATTTAAGACCGCAGTTGAAGTCGTGCAGTTTGATGCCACTCATGCCACGGGCCGCCGCGTTGAAGATCTTGCTGGGCAGGTTTTTGGTCAGTTTATTATCATGGCGGACTTTCTTCCATCCGCTCACCATATCGTATTTGTCTTCAACGATCATGCGGCGCAGTTCAGGAATTTCATCGGGGCTGTC
>SDZZ01000339.1 GCA_004173255.1 Chitinophagaceae bacterium
CTACCAATACCGACGAAGGGCAACCGTCAAAACCAAGACTGTTAAACAGAGCCAGTCCATGGTATAACATGCGATAATGCGGGGGATATTTTTTATAGAAAAAATCCAGGTCTTCGACCGGATCTTCCAGGTTAACAGTAACCAGTTCAAAACCCTGGTCTTTATATTTATCCTGCAGGGCGTTGTATTTCGGCATCGCCTTTATGCACGGGCCGCATGACTTAAACCAGAACTCAACCAGGACCACTTTGTCTTTCAGTTCATTGAACGACAAGGTATCCATTACACTCCCGTTGTATACAGGCAGCCTGAAGTCCGGCATCCTGGCACCTGTAGCAATAACCGGGATCTGTGCAGGTTCTTCATACGCTTTATAGGTTGCCTGGTAAAAAGCATAAGTCCAGGAGCCGCTTGCCCTAGCAGCCGGATTGGTTTTCACCCCCGAATAGGTAACACGGATGTAGTCGCGGTCATCGTTGCCATTGACCAGCTTTGAAACAAACTGGTAAGGCAGGTATGTCTTTTTATCAACCAGTAAAAAATACGGACGGCGAAGCGACGGGTTATCCATGCGGCCAATACCATTGACCGCATTCAGGTAAACCATCGGGGCTTCCATGCGGATACTGAACAAGCTTTTCCCGTTGACCAGGGTATCGGTCAGCACTTTGCTGAAACTATCGTTTGCAATAAGCATGGGAAGGTTATTGCGGAGCATGACCATTGAGTTATACAGGAAGCTGTTGCTGAGCAGGCGGTCAGATGAAGGTGTGGCCGAATCGATCGTCATGGCGCTGGCATCGAGGTCAAACGTATTCCTGCCATTGTAAACATAGAGGTCTTTTTTTCTGGCTGCCTGGAACCGGACACCGAGCGGCAGGTCCTTTTTAAATTCCATATAAATATCGGCTGTGTCCCTGCTGTCGTAGTTATCGGCATAATATTTCATTTCACGGATGTAACTGTAGCTGACAGCCGAGAGGGAATTGAGCCGCTGGCTGACGGACTTCAGCACTGCTGTGGCTTTGTTTGCCGGTTGCTGCGCAGCGGATGAAAACAGGATGGAAAGAAAAAGTACGGCGAATAAACTCCTCATTGACCTTATAATTTGGCTAAATATAGTTCTTAATCCGACCGCAAAAAATCCGGACCAACAGCAGTAGCTTCTTCCCGCGCCTAAATCCAGCAAGGCAGGCCAGTTTCAATTGCCCCCGATCGGGCGGTTACCGGCGGGCAGTATATTTCTTTGCTTCGCCAATCTCCTTCCTGTCCGACCCCGCAGCAATTGCAATCAACTGGCTGAAATACTTTCCAGCATTTACCAGGTCGTTATTTTTTTCAGCCGCAACTGCCGCCCCGTATAATGCATTGAACCGGTTGGCATGTGTGGTAAGCACCGCTTCATATTGGTGAAAGGCTGCAGTACTGTTTCCTGTTTGCACTAACATATCGGCATACAGTTCGCGCGCAGGCAATACTTCCCCGGGTGTTACGGGATGTTTGTCCATCCCATCTTCGAGGTCTGCTGCTGTTTCCATATCCGACAACGCACCTTTTATATCGCCTTTGGCAAAACTGATCCATGCCTTTGCGGTGGTCACCTGTACCAGCAACAGTGCTGCCTCATTTTTTTTCGATGGACTGGCTGCAAGACCGGCGTGTAGGTTCTCCAGTGTATCAAGCTCGGCTATGGCCGCCGTCAACTGTTGTGTATGCGTCATACCCAGTATCCGGGCCAGTCGCACAATGCCCTGCTGCCATGGGTATTTTGACCAGTCGCCCGCAGCCTTTAACAGTGGCAGCTTTGCGGCCGCAGACCAGTTTTTATTCTCCAGTGCGTAACGTGCGGGAATGGCAGCGAAGGCGTGGGCGGTTTTAAAATTGGCCGGAGTAACCACCTCCATCTTTTCTATATAAGCTACCTGTTCGCCCGCGTGTTTGTTATCACCTTGCTGCAGGTAGGCATAAACGAGATAATCAAGCGCATGCAGTTCTTCGTCCCAGTGTCCTTTGATGCCGGCCTGCTCTGCGTAACAGACTGCTGAAGCAGCAGCAACCTGGTTTGAGCCAATACATTCATTCCAGTAGCCAAGCCGGGTAAAAATATGGGATGGCATATGCTGGGCGTGCGCGGATGCGGGCGCAATGGAAGCGTATTTCCTGGCGGCATCAAGACCCATATAAGCCAGTGCAGGGTAGTCGCAGTTATGGATGATCAGGTGTGCCACACCCGGATGAAGCGGCTGTTTCGCAAAAAGGGGTGAAAGAATGGCGAACGCCTTTTTCTGGCGCAGGTATGTCTTGTCTTTCGGGTCCGCCGCTGCGTTGAGTGCCAGTGCATAAAAAACAGAAGCATCCACCTCTGCAGGATAAGCCGCATGCACTTGTTGCATAGCCTGTTCAAATTTGCCTACCCTGGTACGGTGGTCAAGCGTTGCCGAACTGTCGTAGAATTGTGCTACTGCATTTATATAATCCGTCTCCCTCCGTGTCATGGATTTTTGCGCCCGGGCAAGCCTGACGGCCATGGCTCCTTTTTCCAACTCCGCACTGTCCGGGGCGGCCCACAGCGGATGGAAATTAGCCATCGCTACTCCCCAGTAGGCCATGGCACAATCCGGCGCGCGGTCTATAATTCCGGCAAACATTTTTTCGGCCTCATCGTACTCGAACGAATGAAGCAGCGAAACAGCCGTGTTGAAGTCGGGCTTCAGTTTATCCTCGATGGTAACCTGGAAATTGATATTTCCAAAACTCGCTGACTCCCTTCCGCACGAAACCAGTTCGCCACGCTTCAACCGGAAAATTGTTTCGCTGTTGATCTTTTCATCAGGATTGACACAGGAAACTGCCAGGAGCACCAGCAGAACGCAGGATGCAGGCAATGTAGCAGACCGACGCATACGATTAAGGTTTATAGCTACCTAATCTACAACATTTCGGTCGGATCGCCTGCAACCAGCGGTCTGATTTGACAACTACCGGTAAGGTGTGGCCAGACTGTCAGCCTCGTGCAGGTGATGACGCAGGGTTGGCAATTTGCCATTTGCGTAATCACGCAGCCGACGGTTATCACCTTCATCCACCAGGTTTTCAAACAAAGCGATCGTCTTCTGGTGATCCTTTACCTGTGCGTTCATGTAAACCGAATCAAATGCCCGTCCTGAAAGCGATTCAAGCTGGGCCTTGAGTGCCACATGTTCAGCGTCGAGGGAGTCGGGCGCGCGTAATCCGAGCTGGCTAGCCAGCGTCTGCAATTCGGTCTGTGCCGGCGTATGATCAGCCACCATCATCATCCCATATTCACGGATATCCGCTGCCATTGCTTTGGACGACGCAGCCATCCCGGCATCCTTTTCTGCCGTGTTGCCCATAGCCGCCATTACAGTGAAGTCACGGTCGGTAGAATTAATATCATTGTCATCATCATCGTCCTTATCACATGCGGAGAATAAAATCACGCCACTGAGCAGGGCGGACAGCATTACTTTCTTCATAATTTTTCTTTTTATACTATTGTTTATCTGCCATTACTTTTTTGTGCGGCCCAACCTGGCTGCACACGGCCATACCTGGCCACTACGGTTGCGGTTGCAACCGGCTGTTCTACCGTTGTGCGGAGAACTCAGAGCGAATTTTTTCTGGTCTTTTCCTCGTTGGCGTTGGGTGGCTGATCTTCCAGCATGGTCGCCTGCTTCTCAATGTCCCTTCGCGTTTCAGGGTCGGAAGACGTGACACCCGAGTTAAATGCGCCTCCAATAGTTGTTTTATTATTGGATGGATCATCCGGCCTTGCATCTCCCGCTGTAGCACCCACGGAATCACCTGATCGTCTCTTTTCCATAGTTTTATTTTTTTGTCGCTGATTTTGTTGTATTTCTCGCCGCATCCGTTGACCCGGATTTTTTCTGCGGGCTTGAAGGCTTGCGGCCCGTCTTCGTCTTTGAATGATTTGAAGCCGGTGCTTTTTCTGTACTGGTAACAAACCCCTGGTTACTCTGGTTGCTTGCACCGCGACCTGCCGAACCTGACTTGTTATTATCTCCCCTGCCTGACATAAATAAAAAATTTACGATGATTAATAAAAGTGACTGCGGCAATTCCGGTGCCGCGGACGATTACGCGCGGGAAAATTGCAGTTGTAACACAGTTTTGGTGGCAACGCCTATACACAGGCGAGACCAGCCATGAGTAGTTTTTCCTACTGAAGTGATCCTCATACACCCATGTAACCCGCTGACTTCAATGTACTGTTACCGCCTGCATCGGTTTAAACGGTTTTGGCACCGGATCACCTGCCCGCCTGTCCCGGCATAAATTTTTCAACGTTTGGTTATGCAGTACTTAAAGAAACTTTTCAGGAAAACGATGTGGAAACCGGCATTGCTGACAGCATTGATAGCTGGTGTATTATATGCAATCAGCGTTGGTATTTATATCTATCATGCAAACTATGAACAGACCTGGATTTTATACGTGGGCAGTTTTGCTTTTATGATTGTGATGTACTATCACGTGATGCGTGACAGCCGGCTCCGTGGACATAATGAAAGCACGGTCACGCTTGTATTCAATTCCCATGTGGCAACCATTGCCGGGGTATTGATCGCGTGCGTGCTCAGTTATCTTATACTTGCCGTTGCAGTGCCCGGTTACATCCGATCGTTGCAGGCTGACAGAACCCTCGAGGGTGAACCGGTGAACACCATCCATGACAGCACCGATGGCCTCAGCTTCAATGTCTTCATGGCTGCAACGGTCATCAACTTCAGTGTCGGTTCCTTAAATGGAAAAATAATTCCACAGTACCGCAAAGCGGAACCAGATGGGGGTGCAACGGGAACAGGAAAAAAGAAAAAAACAAGTGGCGGATTTAATAACCTGAAATTGATGTATGAAACCAAAAGGAACGGTATTGATTATTGGCGGGGCCGAGGACAAAGGGGATTCTTCTTCACCCGATATGAAGGGGAAGGATAGCGACTTCGAGCATTTTTCAATCCTGAAAGAATTGTTACCGGCCAGGCGATCGGGCAAGAATATACTGGTAGTAAGT
>SDZZ01000340.1 GCA_004173255.1 Chitinophagaceae bacterium
GAATCCACTGAGTGAAAGGAATCGGCTCGACCTTTCCATCATTTCCTTGATATGGCGCACATCGGCTAATTGTTCGGTTGGTTGGTTCTGAAAGCTCATAAAAAAGCACTTTGAATTACAAAGTAATTACGTTTTTTCCATATCTCCAAGTTTTTTCCGCAACCATACCGGGGAATCGGCGTTATAAGTGCGCCCCAACCAGTAAATTTGCCCCTGATGCAGTTTGGAAAAATAATTATTTCCTGTTTCGTTTGCCTTACCCTGTCGATGATCTCCCTTTCCGCTGCCTCCCAGCAAAAGGTATTCATAGGTACGGTAAAGGACGCCCAGAGCGAGGAACCCGTTCCTTTTGCTTCTATTTCCTTCATCGGCACCACCATGGGGAAACTGACCGACTCCAGCGGGGCTTTTACATTTTACCTGGAAAACTGGCCTTCCGATACATTAATCATCACTTCTGTTGGCTACCAGCCATTCCGGTTCAGCATTGATATCACGCAGGATAGTATCACTGCCGATATCACACTTGAACGGGGAACATTCAATGAAGGGGTCCGTGTAAAAGCAAAAGTGAATAAGGGCTTACTGCTCTGGAAAAAAATTGTCCAGAACAAATACCGGAACGACCGTTACCGGTTCGACAACTTCTCTTACGAACTGTACAACAAGCTGGAGGTGGATGTCAAAAATGTCAACTTCAAACGGATCACCAGGTTTAAACCACTGCGCGGTGTGGGGCAGGTGATCAACCAGCATATGGACAGCAGTGATAACATTAAATACCTGCCTACCTATCTCACCGAGGCGCTGTCTGATTATTACTACCAGAAAAGACCACTGAAGCGCAGGGAGGTGATCCGTGCGGCCAATACCAACGGCATTAAAAATGAAAGTTTTGTCAAGTTCCTCGGGGGCATGGACCAGAACATCAATATCTATAATAATTTCCTGACCGTTTTCGACAAACAGTTTGTAAGCCCGGCCAGCGACAATGGTGACCTCTACTACAACTACCGGGTCATTGATACGCAGCAGGTTGGTTCCAACCGCATTTACCACCTCGTGTTTACCCCGAGACGTCAGGGCACCAACACTTTTGAAGGTGATTGCTGGGTAGTAGCCGGAAGTTTTGCCGTACAGAAAATGAACCTTCGGCTGGGCCGCGATGCCAATGTAAACTTCGTGGAAAACCTCAGCCTGATCCAGGAGTACAGCCTCATCAACGACAGTACCTGGTTCCTGTCAAAAGATAAATTTGTAGCGGATATTTCGCCCATTGGCCGCAACAGTCCGGGTGTGATCGGGCGAAAGACCACCACCTACCGCAACGTGCTGGTCAACGATACATCGGTCACCTCGCAACTGAGTAAAAACAAAGTACTCGAAGAAGTGATCACCGTAGAGGGTGCGGGCGATAAAGGCAAGGATTTCTGGCAGGACTCCCGGCATGAGGAGCTCACCAAATCAGAAGCGGGTATTATCCAGATGATCGACACGCTGATGACTGCACCTTCCTTCCAGCGGCTGGCAAGGCAACTCGATTTCCTGGGCACCGGTTATGTGGATGTTGGTAATGTAAAAATCGGCCAGTGGTACAACTGGGTTACGGCCAATTCCTGGGAAGGTTTCCGCATGCGGTTCGACCTGAGCAGCAATAAAAAGTTTGACAAACACTGGTGGTGGCATGGATACCTGGCCTATGGTTTCGGTGACCGGAAGATGAAAGGCAAGGCAGAATTATTTTACCTGCCCAACAAACACCCCCGCCGCTACTGGTACGGATCCTATACCAACGACCTCGACTTTGGCCAGAGTTACTATGGAGAGGTAACGCAGGACAACATTTTTGCGCTGGCCATCCGCAAACAGAACGTGCCGATCAAGTTTATCAAGGTCAGCGAGAAACGGTTTGAGTTTTTCAATGAACACCATTTTGGATTATCCGAACTGGTGGCCGTCACGCATAAGGCGTTCACTCCCCTTCAGAATATCCCTGCAAAGGACTCGTTTCCCATTGTGGCTAATAACGGAACCCCGCTTACTTCTTTTGAGGTGTCGTTACGGCTTCGTTTTGCCTACCTGGAAAAATTCCTGGAGAATACATTTTTCCGCACCAGTCTTGGCAGCCCCTATCCTATCGGCGAATTGTATGTATCACGTGGTATAGCAGGTGTGTTCAAAAGCAGTTACAACTACACCAAACTTTCAGCAAGTGTATCCGACTATATGAAAGTGCCGCCTTTCGGATCCATTTCATACCAGGTATACGGCGGACGCACATTCGGCACCATTCCGTATGTGCTGCTCGACATAGCACCGGGTAATGAACTGCATTATTACAACAAGTATGCGTTCAACATGATGAACAGGTACGAATTCATACATGACCGCTACCTGGGTATCAACTGGGAGCATAATATCGGTAACGGTATTTTCCGGTTGTTCCCTAAACTGAAGTTCAGGCAATTTTATACCGTGAAAACGCTGTGGGGCAGCCTTTCAGATGCCAACCGCGCGTATAATTTCAAACAGGGAAACACGTTCCAGTCGCTCGATGGAAAAACATACATGGAAGTTGGTACCGGGGTGGATAATATCCTGCGGGTATTCCGGGTCGATTTCATCTGGAGGGTGCTGCCCACCAAACTCCCGGAAGGCAGCAAGACCAGCAGCTTTGGTGTGTTCGGAAGTTTCCGGCTGGCGTTCTGATCCTTTCAGGATGACAAATCAGTTCCCTATGGGATTACGAATCAGTTCCCTGCGGGGTGACAAATCAGTTCCCTGCGGGATGACAAATCAGTTTCCTATCGGATGACAAAATCCGGTTCCTGCAGGATGACAAAATCGAGTTCCCTGCCGGGTGATTAATCGAGGCTCCTTGTTCTACTGAGTCAGCTCGTCGAGGACCGATAAAATAATCCCGGCAACTTTTTGCAGGTCGTCTTCCCCGATTACAAGTGGCGGTGAAATACGCAGGCTGTCTGACGCAAAAAGGAACCAGTCTGTCAGCACCCCTTTTTCAATACAACGGTCAATCACTTTTTTATTGGTCTCGAAAGAATCGAACCGCAATGCCATCCATAAACCGCATCTTGTTTTTTCAAGGATCATCGGGTGGTTGAGCAACCCTTCCAGCAGCGCGCCTTTTGCTTCCACACCATCCACAATTTTTTCCGAAAGCATCGCCTGCATGGCGGCATGGCCGGCAGCGCAGCAAAGCGGGTGCCCGCCAAAGGTGGTGATATGACCCAGTACCGGGTTTTCCGCCAGGGTGAACATCATTTCCCTCGATGTAATAAATGCGCCCATGGGCAAACCACCACCGAGTGCCTTGCCGAGCAGCAGGATGTCGGGCACTATACCAAACCTGGTAAAACCCCAGAGGGTACCGGTGCGTCCGAACCCTGTCTGGATTTCATCGAGAACGAGCAAGGTCCCGGTATCATCGCACTTTTTGCGAAGCGCTTTCATCCATTCCACCGAGGGTGCGCGCACCCCTGCTTCCGCCTGCACGGTTTCGGCAAACACGCAGGCCGTCCGCCCGGTTATTTCATCGAGCGACTCAAACGAATTATACTCCAGGTGCATTACATCGGGCAACAGCGGCCGGTAGGCATTCCGCCAGTATTCATCCCCGATAATGCTCAGCGCGCCCTGGGTGGAACCGTGGTACGACCGGTTAAACGCGATAACCTGCGTACGGTTACTGACCCGCTTGGCCAATTTCATGGCGCCTTCTACCGCCTCGGCACCGGAGTTGGTAAAATAGACCGAATCGAGGCTGGCGGGCAGGTGGGAGCAAAGCAGCTGCGCGTACTGCACCTGCGGTGATTCTATAAATTCACCATAGATCATGATGTGCAGGTAGGCGTCCGCCTGTTCCTTTATCGCTGCAATGATGGCCGGATGGCCATGTCCCATATTAGCCACACTGATTCCTCCAATGAGGTCAATATATTCTTCTCCGTTTTTTCCATACAACCGCACACCGGATGCCCGGCTGATCTCCAGTCCCAGCGGGGCGGGTGAGGTCTGGGCCACATGACGAAGGAAAATCTCTCGCTGGTTCATCATACAAAGAAACAAAAGCTTGCCAAAGGCGCAAAGAATTTATCTATTTTGCAGCCTTCATTACCAACCCCAACCTCATTACACATGGCACTTATCCTCCCGGTCGAAGGCATCTCACCTGTTTTTGGTAACGATTGTTTCATTGCCCCTAACGCCACCATTGTTGGCAATGTAACCATGGGTGACCAGTGCTCGGCCTGGTTCAACACGGTGATCCGGGGCGATGTCAACTATATCCGCATGGGCAATAAGGTGAATGTGCAGGATGGGGCATGTATCCATTGTACGTACCTGAAAACGGGCACCGACATCGGCAATAATGTAAGTATCGGCCACAACGCCATTGTGCACGGCTGCACCATCCACGATAATGTACTGATCGGCATGGGCGCCATCGTAATGGACAATGCCGTGGTACACAGCAATACCATCATAGCCGCCGGGGCGGTGGTGCTCGAGAATACCATCTGCGAAGCGGGCAGCATTTATGCGGGTGTGCCGGCAAAAAAAGTGAAGGATATCTCGCAGGAGCTGATACACGGGGAGATCAACCGGATTGCTGAAAACTATATCAAATACTCCGGCTGGTTCAAATAAACGATCTTAATGATAAATTAATCCCACCTAAACCGTTCAGGGACAAAGCCATGGTAAAACTGCCCTTGCCGTCCGTAATTTTACGCTAGTAAAAGCAAGAACCGGTTATTACATTTACTGAACTAAAGATCATCTATGAAATCCCGTTTAACAACCTTCCTTCTTTTTTGCATGATGGCATCACTTGTATCCTGCAGCGTTTTCCGATCAAAGAAAACAGGCTGCCCCTCCAACGGTAAAAATGTTGGCGCGGAGAAACTGGTAAGCGGTGACCCGGAAGCTGAAAAAGCAGCCAGGAAAGCTAAAAAATTCAAAAGCTGATTTAATTAAGCAGCTTTTGCTGGAATCCACGGTCTTATAGTTATAACGTAAACCTTAATTTATTAC
>SDZZ01000888.1 GCA_004173255.1 Chitinophagaceae bacterium
GTGTTGGGATTAACGATGAGGCTTTAAAAGCATTCATCATGTAGTACCAGGTTTTCCAGCCAGGTAGCCGTGGTGTTTTTTTTGGTGTATAATCAGAGCTTGCTGCCAGGTTTTATCGGTTCCTACGACCGGTCATTAAATGGCAGTACGCAAGCCCCGGAGGTGGTCCGGGGCTTTTTTTATTCCACAGGGGCACGTCCACCATCGGGATCCGACAGGCTGCAAGACCAGGCCAGGGTTGTATCTGCTTCGTCAGGTAGGTGCAAGGAATAGAAGCCATAAGAGTATGCCATCACTGATACGCATGGAATGGATGCATGCAGTAAGGCAGTGGTTCAGGAGACGTCAAACACAATTTTATAATGCACGAAAAGATGGATCCCGGAAACAGCAGTGATCCAGGTAATCATGGTCAGTATCCAGGAAGGCAGCGAAGCATTACGTAGGGACATAAAGCAGGGAATCCATTATAATTCCCTGTAATGAACCGGGTACAACCAGCAGGTATAAAAATTAGTCATTTTATAAGATTGAGCGGTTTCAGGATAAAATTAAAACAGTAATTTCCGGCCCAAATGAGCATTCCAAAATTCCTGGAAGGTGGAGGTGAGATGGGTCGGCTCACGCGCGAAACCAACTGGGCAAACCACAACCTCGGGCTGCCGGAAACCTGGCCGGTAGCGCTGCGCATCACACTTGGGATCGTATTCAATTCCGGTTTTCCCAAACAATTGTTCTGGGGTCCTGATTTAACGGTCTTCTACAACGATGCATTCCGTCCCAGTCTTGGCGATAACGGCAAACACCCCGCGGTAGGGAAGAAAGCAGAACACATGTGGTCGGATGTATGGGATTTCGTTGGTCCCCTTCTCCGGTCCGTGATGGAAACCCGTAATCCCGTTTGGTTTGAAGACCAGGCCATCCCCTGGTTCCGCAATGGCCGTACGGAAAACATGTACTGGACATTCTCCTACAGCCCCGTGATAGATGAGAACGATGTAGTGATGGGTGTGCTTGTTACCTGCGTGGAGAC
>SDZZ01000341.1 GCA_004173255.1 Chitinophagaceae bacterium
TGGCTCCTTTTTACTGAAGCGGGGATGGATGGAACCTATTGTGCTACGCACCTCATGAATGATTCTGCCCGGTCTGAGTACCAGGTTGTGTTTCCTGATCCGAGGGAAGTGATCGGCAGCGGTGGGTTATTGCCGTTGAAAGGCCGCACCATCACTACTCCGTGGCGGGTGATCACCATCGGCTCGCTGTCGGCTATTCTCAGTTCTACCCTGGGCACTGACGTAGCGGCCCCCGCCGCCAGGTACGACTGGTCATTTGTAAAACCAGGCATCGCATCGTGGAGCTGGATTATGTCGAAAGATGATTCCATTGTGTACAGCGAGCAAAAACGTTACGTCGACTTTGCGGCTGATATGAACTGGAAGTACTGCCTGGTCGATGCCAACTGGGATACCATGATTGGGTATGAGAAAATGGCGTTACTGTCGGACTATGCTGCTTCAAGAAAAGTTGGACTGTTGTTGTGGTATAATTCCGCCGGCAACTGGAATACGGTTAAGATGACGCCGAAAGATAAATTGCTGACCCATGAAAGTCGCACCGCTGAGTTCAGCCGGTTAAATAAAATGGGCGTGAAAGGGATCAAGGTTGATTTTTTTGGCGGTGATGGTCAGTCAGTCATGGCCTATTATATTGGTATACTGGAAGACGCAGCTAAAGCAAAGCTGATGGTCAACTTCCATGGTGCAACGCTGCCCAGGGGTTGGAGCAGGACGTATCCGCACCTGGTTACCACCGAAGCGGTAAAGGGATTTGAGATGGTGACATTCAACCAGCGCGATGCCGACCGGGAGGCAAACCACAGCACCATGCTGCCTTTCACCAGGAATGTGTTTGACCCGATGGACTTCACTTCCATGAACCTGTATAAAATCGGATCACCCGTCATCCGGAAAACCAGCAGTGCTTTTGAACTGGCGACCTCCGTAATATTCCTGTCAGGCATCCAGCATGTGGCCGAATCGCCGGCGGGCATGTCGCATGTACCGGCGGAGGTAGTGGCTTTCCTCCGGCACCTGCCCGTTCAATGGGATGAAGTAAAGTTTATCGATGGTTATCCAGGCAAGTCTGTTGTGCTTGCCAGGAGGGCGGGAGGCACCTGGTATATTGCCGGCATGAATGGTGAACCGGTTGCAAAGACCGTCAACCTCGACCTCTCCCTTTTCAAAGGAAGTAAAGCGACCCTTTATACCGATGGTGATACAGATCTTACATTCAGGGTTGACCAGGTAACTGCGGCAGGCAGCACAACGGTTACGATGAAGCCGGAAGGCGGCTTTGTGCTGGTGGTTGAACAGGGCCCCATTCGCCCGGTTAAATAAAGAGGTCGAGCAAAAGCACACCTGCCAGTCCCAGCAGGGAAATGAGCGTTTCCATCACTGACCAGGATAAAAACGTTTGCTTCATGGACAGGTTAAAAAATTCCTTGAACATCCAGAAGCCTGAATCGTTGACGTGCGAACCGAAAACACTTCCTGTCCCCACAGCCAGCACCATCAGCTCCGGTGATACACTCCCGCTCAGTACAAGTGGTGTAACCACTCCTGCAGCCGTGATACCGGCCACTGTTGCGGACCCGATTGCCACTCGCAGCAGCGCAGCTACAATCCACCCGAACAATAAGGGTGGCAGGTTCCATCGTGAACTGAACGAGGCAATATATTTATCGGTACCACTGTCCTGCAGTACCTGCTTGAACACACCACCTGCTGTAATGATCAGCAGGATCACTGCAATCCCGGCAATCGCTTCATTCAGCCATTTCATGGTAACAGCCATACCTGCACCGGCACGAACACCAAACACATAGACTGCTGCCAGCACCGATATGAGCAGGGCAATGGTGGGTTCACCGGCAAAGAGCAGCACTTTACGCACCAGCCCCTCCTGCATAAAATTTGACGCAACAACGGAGGTGGTAATCAGTATGACCGGAAGCAATCCAAGCAGGAAGCTGGGTAATGCGGCGGGGAGTGTTTTCACGGGTGCAGCCTGGCTGAAGCTGTGACCCGCCGGCAGCTCTACCTTCACCTTTTTCAGGAACTGACCCAGCAGCGGTCCGGCGATGATCACCACCGGAACTGTTATGATGAGACCATAAATCAGCGTGGTACCCATATTGGCTTTGAATGCATTTACCAGGAACACGGGGCTTGGGTGCGGAGGAAGGAAGCAGTGGGTGGTGGACAGGGACGCTGCCATGGGGATTGCAACATACAGCAGTGGCAGGCCGGCCCTGCGGGAGATGGAAAACACCAGTGGGACCAGGATCACAAAACCGGCATTATAATACAATGGAATGCCAATCAGGAACCCGGTCACCAGCACCGCCCATTGCACACGCGATGGTCCGAAGGCGTTGATGAGTGTACCCGATATCCGTTCTGCTGCGCCACTAACTTCGAGCAGTTTTCCCAGCACAGCACCCAGGCAGATAATCAGCGCCAGTCCACCAAGGGTGTTTGCAACGCCCCGCTCCATGGAACGGGCTATGTCGGCCGGGTCCATACCCAGCAGCAAGCCGGAGAGAATGGCAATGATGAGCAGGGAAAGGAAGGGGCTTACTTTTTTTGTGGTCAGATAAATCTGGATCAGTACAGCTAAGGCTATTACAAGTAGTTGCATCGTTATATTTTTGGGCCGTTGCCCTGTCAGTTACCCGGAATCCGGAGAATGGCTTCCAGTGCGGGTTTCGGCTTCCTGCTGCGATCCCATAATAACGGGTAGTTGATCCTGTTCGCAAAAGGGTAGTCATTTTTCCAGTTCATGCCATCGTGTACACCCCAGAAGGTTACACGGGATATTTTATCCCGTTTCCGGTAAAACAGACCAAGCAGTTCTGCATACCGGTCAGTCAGTTGTTGTTGTACACTTGCGGGAAGTCCCTCGCGGTAGGGGTCAAGGAAAAGCCGGAATTCTTCGAGCTGGAATTGTTTGTCAAGCATTCCCTGTCCGATAATCTGGCCTTCTTTGGTGACCGGCAATACATCAATGTCCATTTCCGTTATCATTACATTCACCCCGCAGGCAGCAAAACTGTCGATAGCGGCTTCAATATACTCCATCTTTGGGTAGTTGAGCCCCCAGTGGCTTTGCATACCGATACCATCAATCCGGACGCCTGCTGCTTTCAGCATGCGGACCATCCGCACAATACCCGCTGCTTTTGCCGGTCGCCAGGCATTGAAGTCATTATAATAAAGCTCCGCATCGGGTGCATACATTGCGGCATACCGGAATGCATATTTTACCAGGGTATCCCCGTTGCCGATGGCGCTGATCCAATTTGTTTTCCTGTACTCGCCGTCTTCCCCGATTGCTTCGTTTACCACGTCCCAGGCCTGCACCCTGCCCTTGTATCTTCCGGCCATGGTCTCGATATGGCTTCTCAGTCGTTCCAGTTGTTCAGCTTTAGAATTGGGTTTGCCTGCAGCGTTGGTAAAGAACCAGGCGGGCACCTGGTTATGCCATACAAGGGTATGGCCGATAACGAACATTTTGTGTTGCCGGCCAAATTCAACAAAGTCATCGGCCGGTCCGAAATTAAACACCCCTGGTTCGGGGTTTACCAGTGCGGCCTTCATTACGTTTTCGGCAGTGATGCTGTTGAAATGCCGGAGTACGATCGACCGGGAGCTGTCGTCCTTCCCCGAGGTAATGTCGGGTGTCACTGCAGCCCCCATGAGGAACGCATCTTTATATACATTTTTCAACGTCCGCTGACTGTGAACAGGGGACCGGGGGTTTTTTGCACTGGTGCACTGGACAAACAACCACAGGAGAAGAAGAGGCAGGTAGTTCAGTTTTTTCAATAAGCAGGAATGATTGGCAGGGAAGCCGGTGAAAAAATTATTGTACATAGTTCATCAGTTGCCCGATGCCATCAATGCTGATTTTTATTCCATCGCCTGTTTGCAGCGTGAAGTCACTCCCGGGCACGATGCCCGTTCCGGTCATAATCATACATCCGTAAGGGAAACTGCATTCGCGATAGACGAAGGATACCAGTTCTTCCGGTTTCCGTTTCATCTGGCTGATAGCGATGCTGCCTGCGAACATGATTTTTTCGTTCCTGGTAATTTCAAGATGGATTTCAGTATCCGCATCAAGCGGGCTACCCGTAAGGTAGATGCATGGGCCCAGTGCTGCACAGCCATCGTAGGTTTTCGCCTGCGGGAGGTAGAGTGGATTTTCCCCTTCAATACTTCGACTGCTCATATCGTTGCCAATAGTATACCCGACAATTTTTCCGGAGCTGGTAACTACCAGTGTCAGTTCGGGTTCGGGTACATCCCAGGAACTGTCTTTCCGGATGCGAACCTGTTGTTCCGGTCCCACTACCCGGTGCGGGGTTGCCTTAAAAAAACATTCGGGTCGTTCGGCTTCGTAAACTTTTGCATAAAAATCTGCCCCGCCTCCTGCTTTACTTTCTTCCTGGCGACCGACCATACTGCGATAGTAGGTTACGCCGCAGGCCCACAGTTCCTGCTGGCTTCCGATTACTGCAAGTGCTTTACCGGGTAACGAACTTCCGGCGGGCGGAAGGGATGCAGCAAGCTGTGTCGCCTTCTGCAGCACGTTGTCGTCATTGATGAATGTGTCCCACACTTCATCCGGTGCAATAAAGAAACCTTTTTCATTTTCCAGCACAATGCCCTGGTCTGTATTATAAATTTTCATTTGTGTTTTATTAGTGTGAATCACGTGTTACCTCGCTGCCGCTGCTTCCCCGGAGGAAATCGAGGTCGGCGCCTTTATCGGCCCCCATCACTGTATTGATATAGAGGCTGACATACCCCCGTGATGCGCGGGCAGCGGGTTTCAGCCATTCTTTCCTTCTTTGTTCCAGCTCTTCGTCCGGCACATGCAGGTGCAGTTTCCTTTCCGGTACGTTCAGTTCAATCAGGTCCCCATTGTGAACCAGGGCAAGGTTGCCACCGATGGCACTCTCCGGCGAAACATGCAGCACTGCGGTTCCATATGCGGTACCACTCATGCGGCCATCACTGATCCGGACCATGTCCCGGATCCCCTTC
>SDZZ01000889.1 GCA_004173255.1 Chitinophagaceae bacterium
GGAGAACATGCAATCTGCCGGCATGCTCGAAAGCCGGCCATCTTCTTTTAATCTTTACCGTTATACTTCCGTGTTCGGAAGGGTTAATTATAACTGGTTAGAAAAATACATCCTGAACCTTACGTTCCGACGTGATGGTTCCACCCGGTTTGGACCTGATAACCGCTTTGGTAATTTTGGTGCAGTCGGGGCAGCGTGGATCTTCAGCAATGAATCCTTCTTTGAGGGTAACTCCATCCTGAGTTTTGGGAAACTGAGGGGAAGCTGGGGTGTTACGGGTAACGACCGCATTGGCGATTACCAGTACCTTGATTCATGGGGAAGCACCAGCTTTCCTTATGATGGAGTAGCGGGCCTGTCGCCCAGCCGGATCCCTAACTCACTTTTCAAGTGGGAGGAGAGCAAGAAGCTGGAAGTCGCACTCGAACTGGGTTTCCTGAAGGATCGCATTTTGTTGAATACGAGTTTTTACCGGAATATTTCAGACAACCTGCTGGTAGACCAGGCCCTGTCGCCACAGACCGGCTTTGAAGGTTTTACCAATAACCTTCCCGCAACCGTACTCAACTCAGGCGTTGAAATAGAACTGAACACCATCAACGTAAAAACAAAGAATTTCTCCTGGACCAGTTCTTTCAATTACACGTACAATCATAATGAGTTAAAGGCCTTCCCGAATTTCGAAGCATCTTCATATGCCGAGACTTATGAAATCGGGAAGTCGCTTACCATTGTGCAGGGTTTCCAGTTCACCGGTGTGGATCCGGCAACTGGCCTGCCACAGTTCCTTGACGTTGACCAGGACGGCTCCATCGATGATGGGAATGATTACGTGATCCTGGGCAAAACCATGCCCGACTTTTACGGCGGCTTACGAAATACGTTCACCTATAAAGGCTTTGCATTTGATTTCCTGTTCCAGTTTGTAAAACAGGAAGGGCCGAGCCTCAACTATGGTTACCTCTCATCGGCTTACGGAACGCTCAACAATAACAAGGATGTAAGCGCCCTGAACCGGTGGAGAAAGCC
>SDZZ01000342.1 GCA_004173255.1 Chitinophagaceae bacterium
TCATTGGATTCATGGTTGCCAGGGCCGTCCTTGCATTTGGTGAAGCCGGTAATTTTCCTGCGGCTATCAAGGCAACGGCTGAATATTTCCCGAAAAAAGAACGCTCGCTGGCAACCGGTATTTTTAATTCGGGTGCCAATATCGGTGCTATCCTTGCACCGTTGACTGTGCCCTGGATCTACCAGCACTGGGGATGGGAAGCTGCCTTTATTATCATTGGTGTGATTGGTTTCCTGTGGCTCGGTTTCTGGTTGTTTATTTATGAAAAACCGGATAAGCAGAAAAGGCTTTCAGCCGCTGAACTGGAATACATCGAAAAAGATCATGAAGCCCCGCCGGTACTGGCTGCCACGGGTCCCACGCAAAAGGTATCCTGGGTTAAATTACTAGGCTACAAACAGACATGGGCGTTTGCATTTGGGAAGTTCATGACCGATGGGGTATGGTGGTTCTTCCTGTTCTGGCTTCCTGCCTACCTTAAGGCACAGTTTGGCATGACTGGCGAAAGCATCCAGCTGCCGCTGGCATTGTTGTATACCATGGCTATGATCGGTAGTGTGAGCGGTGGATGGTTTCCGATGTACTATATTAAAAAGGGGTTCGCCCCGTACGATGCGCGCATGAAAGCGATGTTCCTGATTGCCTGTTTCCCTCTGGTAGTGCTGCTTGCACAGCCACTCGGTGACATCAGTTTCTGGATCCCGGTGCTGCTGATCGGGGTAGGGGCATCTGCCCACCAGGCATGGAGCGCGAATATATTTACGACGGTGTCAGATATGTTCCCTAAAAAATCGGTAGGGTCAGTGATTGGTATCGGGGGCATGGCTGGTGGATTGGGTGGAGTTGTAATGTCGAAACTCGGTGGTGCATTATTTGACCATTACAAAGCGCTGGGCCATATCCAGACTGGTTACACCATCATGTTTACTATCTGTGCAATGGCATACCTGCTGGCATGGGTGGTGATGAAAAGCCTGGTACCGAAGTATAGACCTATCACGGATCTTTAAATACCGGGCTGGCTGAATTAAGTATCGTGAATATTAAGTCTCCCCTTAGCAGCCGGGTAAAGCAATCAGTAAATTTTCATACTGCCGTAATTGTTTCCGGGACTGGAGTAGCTTTTAAAAAAAGAGCCGGTCGCATCATGCGACCGGCTCTTTTGTAAATATGATTTGCGGGCAACTGCGAGTTCTAATTCCTGGAGCCGACCAGCGTAGTCACGCTGTTCTTCACAAACTCGGTCAGTTCAGCACCTGTCAGCATGCCCTGTGATAACAACCCCAGGTCAAATGCCTGACGCGCCAATTTATCTTTCTCGCCCTCGTCTTCAATAGCCAGGATGCGGTTGATCAGCGGATGGTTACCGTTAACAGTCACCTTGTAATTATCCGGCATTGATCCGTAGAAACTCATACCACCGCCCATGGCAGCCATGTCTTTCATGCGGCGCATGAATTCATCCATGGTAATGGTAACCGGCAGTTCATCAGGTGATAAACTTTCCACGGCAACCGTCATCCCTGGTTTGGTGATATTTTTTTCAAACACAGTTTTCACTGCGCTTTGCTGGTCTTCCGTCAGTACGGATGCCACTGTCTCGTCTTTTGGGATGAGGCTGTCGGCCGTTCCTGAGTCAACCCGTTTTACCTGGGTTTTTTCGAGTTTGCGTTCGAGGTGGCTGATAAAGTGATTGTCCAGCGGCTGGTCCATGACCAGTACATCGTAACTGCGTGCCTGGGCCGACTGGATAAATGCATCCTGTTTGGACGGATCGGTTGCATACAGGTAAATGACATTGCCATCCTTGTCGGTCTGCAGGGGTTTCACTTTTTCTGCATATTCATCCAGGGTAAAATATTCGGGCTTCGTGTTGTTGAGCAGCACGAACTCTTTTCCCTTATCAAAGAATTTTTCGTCGGTGATCATTCCGTATTTCACAAAGAGACCAATGTCCGGCCATTTTTCTTCATAAGCCTTGCGATCCTTTTTGTACAGTTCGGATAATTTATCGGCTACTTTTTTAGTGATATAGGTGTTGATCTTTTTTACGTTGCTGTCGGCCTGCAGGAAACTTCTCGACACATTCAGCGGGATATCCGGTGAATCGATCACCCCATGCAACAGCATCAGGAATTCGGGAACGATATCCTTCACTTCGTCGGTGATAAATACCTGGCGGCTGAAGAGTTTGATTTTATTGGGTTTCAGGTCCATATCCTTTTTCACCTTCGGGAAATAAAGTACGCCCGTGAGGTTGAACGGATAGTCCACGTTAAGATGGATCCAGAACAATGGATCTTCTGCAAACGGATACAGTTCATGGTAGAACTTCATGTAATCCTCGTCCGTCAGTGATGAAGGCGATTTGGTCCAGATCGGGGTGGTGTTATTGATAATGTTATCGACCTCGACCGACTTGTATTTGTCTTTGCCTTCTTCGTCCTGTCCGTCTTCCACCGACTCGGTTTTTGTTCCGAATTTGATGGGAACGGGAAGGAATGAGCAGTATTTATTCAGGATATCGCGGAGACGGCTCTCTTCCAGGAATTCTTCCGACTCGGCGTTTACATGCAGGATGATGTCGGTTCCGCGTTCGGTGCGGGTACCATCGGTGATTTCGAATTCGGTGCTGCCATCGCTGAACCAACGAACGGGTTGTGCGCCGTCCTGGTAGGAGAGGGTCTGGATTTCTACTTTTTCAGCCACCATGAAAGCGGAATAAAAGCCGAGTCCAAATTTACCGATCAGCTCATTCGCGTCTTTGGAGTCCTTGAATTTTTCGACGAATTCAGTCGCTCCCGAAAAAGCAATCTGGTTGATGTATTTTTTAATTTCATCAGCGGTCATACCCAGTCCGCCGTCGCTGATGGTGATGGTCTTTTTATCCTTGTCAAATGCCACTTCCACCTGCAGTTCACCCAGCTCACCTTTATACTGGCCGAGGGAGGACAGGCGTTTTATTTTCTGCGTAGCATCCACGGCATTGGAAACCAGCTCGCGTAAGAAGATCTCGTGGTCCGAGTACAGGAACTTTTTAATGATCGGGAAGATATTCTCCGTGTGTATGGAGATCGTGCCTTTTTCTTGCATAGTATCAGTTTTGAGAATTTTTTTAAGGTTCAGACCCTATTATCAAGGGTTGTTCCAAGAGTGTCCATCTGGACAAACTGGCAGCAAAAATAAATGATCCCGGTTTCGGGTTTGATGACCGATCGGTAAATTTGGAAATGGAACCGGAAAAATTCAGGGAAACGCTGCAAAACAGTCAGCCCCCGCAGGGCCAGAATATTTACCTGCAGGCACTTTGGTACGATGCGAAAGGTGATTGGGAAAAATCGCACGAGCTGATCCAGGACCTGCCCGACAGCCCGTCGGCCCGGATCCATGCGTACCTGCACCGCAAAGAGGGTGACCAGGGTAATGCGTTATACTGGTACCGCCGGGCCGGGGTGACGGCGTTTCGTGGTAGCCTGGACCAGGAGTGGGAGTTGCTGGTGGGGGAACTGGGTTGAACCCTTTAAGTTGCTTTTTCCGGTAAGTCGCTGAAATGTCTGTTGATTGGTGTTTGCTACCTGCGAAGTTGAATGCAGCTGCCTGATTGGTGTTTGCTACCTGCGAAGTTGAATGCAGCTGCTTGATTGGTCTTTGCCTGCCCTGCAAGCCCGAGTAGCAGGCGGCTGTTGGTCATTTCATTATTTCCCCAGCTTCTCGAGCCGGAGTTCAATATTCTGCATCATTTCCACCTGCATTTTTTGGATTTCAAGCAGGCGTTTATTCTGGTGCATAAGGATATGGTCGAGCTTCTCGTGCAGCATCCGGATTTCCACTTCTGCCTTCAGGTTGATTTTGTAATCGTGCTCGGCCCGTTCGCGGTCTTTTTCCTCCTGGCGGTTCTGGCTCATCATGATGATGGGTGCCTGGATGGCGGCGGTACAGGAAAGGATCAGGTTGAGTAGTATAAAGGGGTACGGGTCAAAGCCTTTGTTGTTGAACAGGATCACGTTGACCGCCATCCATGCAGTCAGCACCAGGAAGAATATGATGATAAATTTCCAGCTTCCGCCAAATGCGGCGACCCGGTCGGCCAGTCGTCCGCCGAATCCGGCCTCGGCTGGTTTGCTCTTCGATGGGGCTGAGATGAATTTATGCTGGCTGATACTTTTAGCCACTGATTTTTCAACCGCACCAAGTTCACCGACTTCTTCTTTGATCAGGTGTTCGATATAGTCTTTGCGGCAGGTACTCAGTTCTTCACCTGAAAGAGTGGCCGGATCACCCACATCGGCCCTGTATTGTTTTATATAGTCTGCAAAGGAATAGTCAATTGGTGGGGTTGTCTTTTTCAAGCTGCGTATATTTTTTCAATGGAATTTTTAAACTTTTCCATGATCACTTTCCGTTTCATGGACAGCTTCGGTGTCATTTCACCGCCGTCCACGCTCCACTCGTTGCAGAGCAGTTCAAATTTCTTGATCTGCTCCACATGATTGAAATTTTCGTTGTATTTGTCAACCGTATCTTTCATGAGCTGGAGCACTTCCTTATTGCAGATGGCGTCTTCCTTGCTGGTAAACGGGATCTCACGCTCTTTCATCCACTCTTTGATCATTGGCATGGAAGGCACGATCAGGGCGCCCACAAATTTTTCCCCTGCACCCACCACCAGGATCTGTTCAATGAGCCGGCTTTCCTTCATCTTATTTTCGATGGGCTGCGGGGCCACATATTTACCACCGCTGGTTTTAAATAATTCTTTTTTCCGGTCGGTGATCTTGATATTGCCGCGTACCCACACCCCGATGTCGCCGGTTTTTAACCAGCCATCGCTGGTCATGGTTTCGGCGGTAAGATCGGGTCGTTTATAATAACCCTGCATGACCGATGCACTGCGGGTAATGATTTCGCCATCGTCTTCCAGTTTCACTTCAACGCCATCGATTGGCGGTCCGACCGTACCAAACTGCGGATCCCATTTGCGGTTGACGCAGATGACCGGGCTGTTTTCAGTCGGTCCGTATCCTTCATAGAC
>SDZZ01000343.1 GCA_004173255.1 Chitinophagaceae bacterium
GTATAAAGATTTTATAAAGATTTCGCAGTTGCAACCTGTTCATGCCTGCACTATCGAAACAGCAATTAGTTTTGCGCATTCAACAGCACCTGAAAATGTCTATACGCAACAAGGTTTCTTCGGCCGGCCTCCTGATTGCACTTGGAATAATATATGGGGATATCGGAACCTCGCCCCTTTATGTACTGAATGCAATCACCAGTGGTAAAACCATTTCCGAAGAACTGGTAATCGGTTCCCTGTCACTTATTATCTGGACACTTACCCTGCAGACGACCATCAAGTATGTGATCCTTACGCTGAAAGCCGACAATCGCGGGGAGGGTGGCATATTTTCCCTGTATGCACTGGTCCGTCGGCGGAAGAAATGGTTGGTGATTCCCGCAATGATCGGCGGGGCGGCACTTTTGGCCGATGGTATGATTACACCGCCGATCTCCGTCACGTCGGCTATTGAAGGTCTCAAACAGGTACCGATGTTGTCTGAAATAACCCAGGGTACCATCGTCTATATTGTCATCGGCATCCTGAGTGTATTATTTTTTATCCAGCAGTTCGGGAGCGCCTTTATCGGGAAATTCTTCGGGCCGGTGATGGGTATCTGGTTTGTAATGCTGGCGGCGTTGGGAATGTTTCACCTGGCCGATGATTTCCAGATCCTCAAGTCATTTAACCCTTATTATGGTATAAAACTGCTGGTACATTATCCGCAGGGGTTTTATGTACTGGGTGGCGTATTTCTTTGTACCACCGGGGCCGAGGCATTGTATTCAGACCTGGGTCACTGCGGGAAATGGAATATCCGTTACTCGTGGATTTTTGTCAAAACCTGCCTGATTGTAAATTATCTGGGGCAGGGTGCCTGGCTATTATCCAACTTCAAGGGCAAAGTCATAACCCCGGCGATGATCAATGCGGGGTTCAATCCATTTTACGGGGTAATGCCGGAGTGGTTCCTTTATTTCGGGATCGCCATTGCCACTGCCGCTGCCATTATTGCCAGCCAGGCACTGATCTCCGGTTCCTTTACACTCATCAGCGAAGCCATTCGTCTTAACCTGTGGCCAAAATTGCGGATCAACTATCCGACTGAGGCCAGGGGCCAGCTCTATATCCCGGCAATCAATGGCATGCTGTTCGTGGGTTGCCTGGGCATAGTCCTTTATTTTCAGAAAGCATCCAATATGGAAGCGGCATATGGCCTGTCCATCACGTTGTGTATGATATCGACGTCGATCCTCTTTGCCAACTACCTCGTGCTTCACCGGACAAAGTCAGTGCTCGTCTACCTGTACCTGCTCGTATTCCTTACCATTGAGTTAAGTTTCCTCCTGGCCAACATCCAGAAATTTCCCCATGGCGGTTACGTTGCAGTGATTGTGGGTGGTTTGCTTTTTGCGGTGATGTATACCTGGTACCGCGCGCGGAAAATTAAAAACCGGTACGTGGAGTTCGTCCGGCTTGATCATTACCTGCCAAAGATCCAGGAACTGAGTAACGATAGAGCCGTGCCAAAATATGCCACCCACCTTGTATTCCTGACCAGTGCCAACAACAGTAATGAAATAGAGCACAAAATCATTTATTCGATCCTGAACAAGAACCCCAAGCGGGCCGACATCTACTGGCTGGTGCATGTGGATACACTGGACGAACCTTACACCAGCGAATACAAGGTTGAACATATCATTCCCAACGATATTATCCGGATTGACTTCCGGTTAGGATTCCGCGTTGAACCCCGGCTGAACCTGATGTTCCGGAAGGTGGTGGAGGACCTCGTCATCCATAAGGAAGTAAACATCATCAGCCGGTATGAAAGCCTTGCCAGCAGCAACACTGTTGGCGATTTCCAGTTCCTTGTCATGGAAAAATATATCAGCCAGGACAGTGAACTGCCCTTCATAGAGAAACTGATCATGCGCATGCATTTCTGGTTAAAGGATGTAAGTTTGTCGGAAGAAAAAGGCTTTGGCCTTGATGCAAGCAATGTGACGGTTGAGAAATTCCCGCTCAACGTGGGTATACCGCCAAAGCTGCGACTAAAAAGGGTAGAGGACTAATGTATGGGAAAAATCCTGATCATTGACGATGAAGAACAGCTGCGCAAGCTGCTTACCCGCATAGTCGGTCTGGAAGGATTTGATACAACCAGTGCCCGCAACCTCAAAGATGCCCGCTTTATCCTGGAAAGCCAGCACATCTCCCTTGTACTTTGTGATGTACGGTTGCCGGATGGTAACGGCGTCGATTTTGTCAGGGAAATAAAGGCCATCAGCCCGCAGACCGAGGTGATCCTCCTCACCGCATTCGGCAATATTTCCGATGGCGTGCAGGCTATAAAAAACGGGGCCTTTGACTATATCACGAAAGGAAACGATAACGACCGCATCATACCGCTGGTAAACCAGGCAATGGATAAATACAACGGTGAAAAAGGGGCGGCAGTTAAAGTGAATAAATCGGCTACCGGTGATTTTGGGTCAGTCATTGGTGACAGCCTGCAGATAAAAAACGCAGTAAAGCTTGCTGAGCGTATTTCACCCACCAACTCAACGGTCTTGTTGCTTGGGGAGACCGGCACAGGCAAGGAAGTGTTTGCCAATGCGATCCATGCCAACAGCCAGCGTAAAAGCCATTCGTTTGTTGCGGTGAATTGTAGTGCATTCAGCCGCGAATTACTGGAAGGCGAGCTTTTTGGCCACAAAGCGGGCGCATATACCGGGGCACAAAAAGATAAAAAAGGATTGATCGAAGTGGCGGATGGCGGCACCTTGTTCCTGGACGAGATCGGCGAACTGGATATAGACCTGCAGGCAAAATTGTTGCGGGTGCTTGAAAACGGTGAGTTTATCAAACTGGGGGATGTGAAGGTATCCCATACAAATCTCCGGATCATTGCCGCCACGAACCGGGACCTGGCAAAGAGCGTTGAACAGGGAAAATTCAGGGAAGATCTTTTTTACCGGCTGAATATATTTACCATCGAACTACCGTCGCTCCGTGACCGGAGGGAAGATATACCACTGCTCGTCGATTTTTTTATCAACCGCCTGCAGCAAAAAAAAGAGGGCGCCCGGGTTACCGTTGGCAAGGATGCCATGCTGCTTTTCAGCAAGTACAATTGGAAGGGCAATGTGCGGGAGCTGAAAAATGTGATTGAACGCGCGTTGATCCTGGCAGACGGTCCGGAGATTTTACCTGAACACCTGCCATACCCGATCCAGCAGCAGGATAAAATCGCTGATGACAGCACGTCACTGGGTGCGGTCGAAAAAAGGCATATCGAAAAAATTATGGTTTTCACCAACGGAAACAAGGCACAGGCAGCCCGGCTGCTCCAGATCGGACTGGCGACACTTTACCGCAAGCTCGAAGAATACGGCCTCTCGAAAAGCCCCTCAAAATGAAACGGACCTTCTCAGAATGAGAAGGTTTTTTGTTTTTACAGGTACTTCCCCCGAAACGCTTATTTATTCTGGAATTCAGGCCAGGTAGGGCTTTGCGGCTGCTGCTGGCCTGACCCGTAAAACGGGGATCATCATTTGGTCTTTAACAACCATGAAAGCAAAAAGCAATATCGCTGACGCCGCAGTTATCGCCATCATCTGGCTGATCACCGTTGGTCTGGTGGTGGTGCTCGTTTTCAAAGCCAAATTGTTCAAATAAACTTTCAAGCATATGCTACCTGTAATCTTCCTGATTTCTGCACTCCTCTGTTTCGGGGTGTTTTTCAAATCTATCAACTGGTTCGAAAAAATTTAATGTTATGATGAATGCCCTTTTTTTTTTATCTGTCGTTGTATTCGGCTACCTGATTTATGTGTTGATCAAACCTGAAAAATTCTAAGCTTATGACAAGCGAAATAACCGGAGTAATAGTCATGTTCCTCCTCACTGTATTACTGGCTTACCCGTTGGGTAAGTATATCTCCAACGTGTTCCAGGGAAATAAAACCATCACCGATTTTATGAATCCACTGGAACGGATCCTGTTTCGTTTTTGCGGTATCAACCCAAAAGAAGCCATGGACTGGAAACAGTTCCTCCGCTCCCTGCTTACCGTCAACATGCTCTGGCTGGTTTATGCATTCCTGTTACTGATTTTCCAGGATAAACTGCCGCTCAATCCTGATGGTAACGCCGCACAGACACCGGACCTGGCTTTCAATACAGCCATCTCCTTCCTGGTAAACTGTGACCTGCAGCACTATTCCGGCGAATCCGGGCTGACGTACCTCACTCAATTGTTTGTGATCAATTTCCTGATGTTTGTAAGTGCAGCAACAGGTATTGCCGCGCTGGTTGCAGTGCTTAATGGCCTTCGGGAAAAGACCACCCGTAACCTTGGGAACTTCTGGGTAATCTTCACCAGGACAATAACAAGAATCCTCCTACCCCTCGCAGTTATCGGTGCTGTGCTGCTTGCTTTTAACGGCACTCCTGCCAGCTACGATGGTAAGGATAGTATCGTTACGCTGCAGGGTGACAGCGTACAGGTATCGAGAGGTCCCGCTGCCGCTATGATTGCCATCAAACATATCGGTACCAACGGTGGTGGATGGTTTGGTGTCAACTCCGCACATCCGCTGGAGAATCCTAATTATTTCACCAATATGCTGGAAATGGTCATGCAGATGATCCTCCCGCTGGCCATGATTTTTGCACTTGGGTTTTACCTGAAACGACGCAAACTGGCACGGGTCATTTTCGGAATCATGACCATCGGTACCCTGCTGCTGGTGATTCCGGCTATTGTTACGGAAATCAATGGCAACCCAGCCATTGAAAGGCTGGGTATATCCCAGGCAACCGGTTCCATGGAAGGAAAGGAAGTCAGGTTTGGCCCGGCCGCCTCGGCTTACTGGAGTATTGTTACAACAGTAATTTCCACCGGGTTCGGTAAACTCCATGCATGACAGTGCAATGCCTATATCCGGCCTTATGCAGATGCTGGCTATGATGATCAACGCCTTTTACGGGGGCTGTGGTGTGGGGTTGTTGAACTACCTCATCTATATCATCATTGCAG
>SDZZ01000890.1 GCA_004173255.1 Chitinophagaceae bacterium
GGCTATATCGTTGAAACCGGGGCGGGCACTAACTGTAAAACTGCTAATGGTTACCGGCAGCACTGATAACACGATAACACTGTCCAGCCGGCCGTCTGCCCTGTTAATGGCATACAGCTCGCCGGTTGCAGTTTCAGCAAAACCCGAAACGTTGTTATCCAGGTCGTCCTGAAAAAAAGTTTGCCAACCACCCGCACCATTGGGTCTTATTTTCCAAAGGTTTCCGGAAACATAATCAGTAGTAATATAGAATCCCTGCAAAGAGGGTGCTGCTGCTCCCCGGTAAACATAACCGCCGGTTATCGAAAATCCTCCTGTAGTACCATTGTGCCCGTATTCAAAAATGGGACTAATGCTGTCTGTTAAAGAACAGCCGCCGCCGGAGTACACGTGGGCGCCTTCGTAACAACGCCAGCCGAAATTTCCACCGCGGGCCGAATCGGGCCGGGTCCAGTTTACTTCTTCCCAAACACCCTGGCCTACGTCACCGATCCACATATCACCAGTTGTTCTGTCGAAACTCCAGCGCCAGGGATTTCGCAGGCCATAAGAATATATTTCGTCCCTGAAACCATCCAGGGGATCTGCGTAAGGATTGGTAGGTGGAATATCATAAAATGGTGCCGAGGTAGCGAAGCTGTTTACATCCAGCCGCAACATTTTACCTAATAAGGAAGCCCTGTTCTGTGCATTATTATTGGGGTCTCCGCCACTACCACCATCGCCGGTGCTCATGTACAGATATCCATCCGGACCGAAAATTATTTTACCGCCATTGTGATTAGAAAAGCTGGAGAGCGGCGAAGGCTTCGGTATACTCAGTAGTATAGTACCTCCGGATTCAATCGCGTTAGGATTTGCAGCGTCTCTTCTATACCGGGCCAATGTGATGGCACCGGTGGAAACGGCTGTATATAAAACAAAAAAGTATCGGTTGGTTGCGTAGCCCGGATGAAATGCCAGACTGAGCAAACCCTGTTCACCCCCGCTGAGAATAGCAGGAGCAAGGTTGGCAAACAGGGAGTGA
>SDZZ01000891.1 GCA_004173255.1 Chitinophagaceae bacterium
CATCAGGGATGACGGGTTCCGTGGTTCCGGCCAGTGTGTGACCGGCCTGCCGCCGCAGTGACCGCTTCTCAGGCGGGCAGGGTATACCGCACTGGCGCGGTCACCGCTTGATTTGCCAGCGTCCTGATCGAGATTACCGGGGTGATTGAAGGGAACTCACGGGTGCATCAACCTTGGGCACCGTGAAAAGTCACTTTCTATCAAACTATTTCAATTGGGATTTAAATGAAAGCCACAAAAAACGATTTTGAATCGGCGCTTAACAAAAAAATCAGTTGTCTGATTGGCGCTGTCCTGATGATCGGGGGCGCCCAGCCGGCGGGCGCGGCCACGATTGCGAATTACTATCAAATAGTTGATCTGGGAACACTTGGAGGGGAGGCAAGCTGGGCAAGCTCAATCAACGACAATGGCCAGATCGTGGGCTATGCCGCGGACACAACTGGTCAGCAGCGGGTGTTTCTTTATGAGAATGGCGCCATTAAGGACATAGGGATACAGGGAGGGCTAGGAATTTTTATTAATAATAAAGGCCGGATTGCCGGAAATGTTTACGGTGATAATGGCGGTGGAGCAACCGTTATTGTTAATAACTTTATATATGAAAATGGAAAAACAACACTTCTTAATGTTTTTAATAGTAATGTTAAGGGGTTGAATAATAATGATGATATAATTACCGATATAATCGCCACGGATGGTTCAGGCAAAGATCGCGCCACGCTGATCAGGAATGGAGTCACCACCAACCTGGGAACACTGATGGGCGGTGACCGGGCAGAAGTCGCTGGAATCAACGATAAAGGTCAGATCGTCGGCTGGTCCGCAACCACCTCCATGGAGAATCCGCATGGTGCATTTATTTATGCAAATGGAGTTATGGCCAGCCTGAATTTTTCGGGAGGGGTATATGTGGATGTGAGGGATATTAATAATAGCGGCGATATTATTGGAGCGATTCAGTATGAAAATGGCTCAGATGCTGCTTTCATTTATAATGATAGTGTTTTAAATTTATTTAATTA
>SDZZ01000344.1 GCA_004173255.1 Chitinophagaceae bacterium
ATCTTGTCCTTTTTTGTGCCCAGGACTGGATTCGAACCAGCACACCGTTACCGGCGCTGCCACCTGAAGACAGTGCGTCTACCAATTTCGCCACCTAGGCAGGTTTTAAAGCGGTGGCAAAGATAAGGGAAAACGCTTTTAAAAAAAGCTATAAAAGCAAAGAAATTTATTGGGTAAAATCTGCAGTCCTTTACTTCAAAGGGCTGCAGATCACAAACGGCCTACACGCTTACATTAAACTCCCGCAGCGATTCATTCAGGCTCGTTTTCAGGTCCGTGCTGGCCTTGCGTTGTCCGATAATCAGCGCACAGGGAACCTGGTAATCGCCCGCAGGAAATTTCTTCGTATAGCTGCCGGGGATGACCACACTCCGGGCAGGCACGCGCCCCTTATACTCCACGGGTTCGTTGCCGGTTACATCAATGATTTTGGTCGACTGTGTCAGCACCACGTTGGCACCGAGCACCACTTCTTTTTCCAGCCGGACGCCTTCCACCACAATGCTGCGGCTTCCAAGGAAACATCCATCTTCAATGATCACCGGGGAAGCCTGCAACGGTTCCAGCACACCACCGATACCCACGCCGCCGCTCAGGTGTACCCCTTTGCCGATCTGTGCACAGCTGCCCACGGTTGCCCAGGTATCCACCATGCTGCCTTCATCCACGTAGGCACCGATGTTCACGTAACTCGGCATCAGTACCACACTCTTTGCCAGGAAACATCCGTAACGTGCAATGGCGTGTGGAACGGCGCGTACACCCTGGTCCTTGTAGTTACTTTTCAGGGTCATTTTATCATAGAATTCAAATGGCCCCACGGTCCAGGTTTGCATGGGCTGAATGGCAAAGTACATCAGGATCGCCTGTTTCACCCACTCATTGACCACCCATCCATCTGCACCTTCGGCAGTCGATGGCTCTGCTACCCGCAGCAACCCGCGGTCTATCTGTTCAATCGTATTCCTTACTGCTTCGCTGTACGTGTCGTCCTTTAACAGGTCCCGGTTGCCCCAGGCCTCAATGATCAGATCTTTCATTTGGTTAATTTGAAGCAAAAATACGCAATGAAACTGATCCTAATTTTTCCCACCTTTGCCCCGTATGAATATAGGGTTTGATGCCAAAAGGGCGTATCACAACAATACCGGACTGGGGTTCTACAGTCGCACATTGACGGGCATTCTCGCAAAGTATTACCCCGAACATGAATATTTCCTGTTCAATCCTAAACGTAAATCCAGGTATTCATTCGATCGCACCCTGTTCAAGGAGATCAATCCATCGGGACTCTTCTCCCGCATCTTCCCGTCGGCATGGCGAAGCAGCTGGGTTACTTCCGACCTGCAACGGCTGGGCATTGACCTGTACCACGGACTCAGCCATGAAATACCGGTAGGGATCGACAAAATAAAAACCAGGTCGGTGGTTACCATCCACGACCTGATCCATGAACGTTTCCCGCACCAGTACAAAGCCATCGACCGCCGCATATATACGGGCAAGTACCGGTATGCCTGTCATCACGCTGACCATATTATTTCCATCAGTGAACAGACGCGGCAGGACCTGATGGAATTTTATAAAGTGCCCCCGGAAAAAATTACGGTCTGCTACCAGAATGCCAATTCGGTTTTTGGATTAACGGTGTCAAAAGAAGAAAAATCCCGCATCCGGACAAAATACAACCTGCCCAATGAATTTTTCCTTTCCGTTGGTACCATCAACGACCGCAAGAACCTGCTGAATGTGTGTAAGGCTATGTACCTGCTGCGCGGGGAAGTGAAGGTTCCGCTGGTCGTGATCGGTCGTGGCTCGGGCAATTATTACAATAGCGTAAAGGATTTTATCCTGCAGCATGACCTGGAAAACCGTATCATTTTCCTTTCGGAAGATGCGAAAGCAAAAACAGACCGCAGCTGGCTGGTAACAGAAGACATGCCGGGTATTTACCAGCAGGCCATCGCCATGTTATACCCTTCCTTCTTTGAAGGCTTCGGTGCACCGGTGATTGAGGCGTTGTCCAGCCAGTTACCCGTTCTTACTTCCAATGTATCCTGCCTGCCGGAAGTTGGCGGAGATGCAGCTTACTATGTTAACCCGCAAAGCTCGGCCGACATTGCGGAAGGCATGAAGCAGATCTATACAGATGAATCACTACGGCAGGGTATGAAGATAAAGGGCATGGTGCATGCACTCGGATTTACACCGGAACGTCACGCCTCATCGGTGATGGATGTATATAAATCGGTTACCTGATCACATGATGGACAATTTTGAAAAAGATATAACCCAAAGCCTGGAGGTGTTGCAGTCCGGCGGACTCATTTTATACCCGACCGATACCGTGTGGGGTATTGGCTGTGATGCCACCAATGAAACGGCCGTCCGTAAAATATTTGAACTGAAGCAACGGCCTGCGAGTAATGCCATGATCGTACTGCTGGCCGAAGAACGGGAGGTGTTAAAGTATGTGGCCGCGGTTGACCTCAGTCTTTTCGATTTTCTTAAAACGATGGAACGCCCTACCACCGTGGTGTATGACGGGGCACTGGGACTGGCACCCAATGTGCTGAACGCCGATGGCAGCATCGGTATCCGCATCTGCCGTGAACCATTTTGCCGCGCGCTGATCAAACGTTTCCGGAAACCGCTTGTGTCTACATCGGCCAATATTTCGGGGCAACCCACGGCAGCCACCTTCAGCCAGGTGGGCGATGTCATTAAAGAGGGAGTCGACTATGCAGTGCACTACCGCCGACAGGATGAAACCATCAGTGCCCCATCGTCCGTCATCCGCTGGAAAGACGGCCGGGTCAGCATCCTGCGGCCCTGAACATTTGCGTTCCGGTATTCGCCATCAGACCCGATCCGCTTATCTTTGCCGCTCTCATGAAAATAACCTGCAACATATTCGAACAGGGCATCCTTGACAAGGTGGCAATCGCCGCCGGGCAATTGCAGGTAGAGGCTTACCTGATCGGTGGTTTTGTAAGGGACAAACTACTTGGCCGCGTTACCAAAGACATGGATATTGTATGCACCGGTGACGGCATCGCCCTGGCACACGCAGTGGCCGGTCTGGTCAGTATACCCACCCAGGTAAACTTTTTTAAAAACTTCGGAACGGCCCACATACGGGTGCAGGATCCGGTTGACCAATCGTGGCTCGACGTTGAATTTGTCGGGGCGCGTAAGGAAAGTTACCGTGCGGAATCACGTAAGCCGGATGTACAGCCGGGCACCATTGAAGATGACCAGAACCGGCGCGATTTCACCATCAACGCAATGGCCATAAGCCTCAATGGAAACAATTTCGGCGAACTGATTGACCCGTTTGACGGGGAGGCGGACCTGGAGAAAAAAATAATCCGCACGCCGCTTGAGCCATCCACTACCTTCAGCGATGACCCGCTTCGCATGATGCGTGCCATCCGTTTTGCTGCCCAGCTTGAATTCAGGATCGAACAACCGGCCATAGATGCCATCAGCCATATGGCCGAACGGATCAGCATCATCTCCCAGGAACGTATTACGGATGAACTGAAGAAAATTGTATCGTCCCGGAAACCGTCGATCGGCTTTGAACTGTTGTTCCGGACCGGATTGCTGCATATTATTTTCCCACCCATGGTGGAACTGGCAGGCGCCGAGTACCGCGACGGACATGGCCACAAGGACAATTTTACCCATACGTTGCAGGTGCTGGATAATGTGGCCTGCAACAGTGATGACCACTGGCTGCGCTGGGCAGCCATCCTGCACGATATTGCCAAGCCCGCCACCAAACGGTATGAAGAAGGCCATGGGTGGACCTTCCACGGGCACGAGGTAGTAGGCGGGCGTATGGTCCCAAAGATCTTTGCAAAGCTGAAACTACCGCAGCAGGAGGAAATGCGTTTTGTCAGGAAAATGGTGGAACTGCACCTGCGCCCGATCAGCCTGACAAAGGAAAATATTACTGATTCGGCTATCCGCCGGCTGTTGTTTGATGCTGGCAATGATTTTGATTCACTAATGATCCTGTGCGATGCTGATATCACTTCCAAAAACCGGCAGAAGGTAAAACGGTACCAGGAAAATTTCCAGCTGGTCCGGCAACGATGCCGCGAGGTGGAAGAGCGCGACCAGCTACGGAACTGGCAGCCGCCGGTGGACGGGGGGATGATCATGGAAATGTTCGGACTGGCACCATCGAAACCCGTCGGTCTTCTCAAGGATTCACTGAAAGATGCGATCCTCGATGGCGTAATTCCCAACACCCTCGAAGCAGCAATCGCTTTCCTGGAGCAGAAGGCCGCAGGAATGGGTTTAAATACAAAGAAGTCGTAAATTTGAATTCTATGGCAATTCTTAAGTTCAGGGTCTATTTCGAGGAAGATGAAAGTATTTATCGCGACATAGCGATCCGGCACACACAGACTTTCCGTGACCTGCATGATACCATCCTCAAGTCATACGAGTTCGACAACAAACATAAAGCTACATTCTTCCGGAGTAATGACCACTGGCAGCGCGGCCGGGAAATCAGCCTGGAAAAATATGACAAGGATTATAAGGCGGAACCCCTGCTGATGGAAGACACGTCCATCGGATCGGAGATCCGCGACCCCAACCAGAAGTTCATTTATGTATACGACTTTGTGAAAAACTGGTCGTTCCTGGTGGAACTGATCAATGTGTCCAAGGAAGAAAATGCCAAACTGAGCTACCCGGTCATGGTGCGAACCGAGGGAATTGCCCCGAGCCAGTATGGTACCAAGGGATTGCTTGGTGAAAAGTTTGCCGACGTGGAAGAAAAGTACGACCTCACCCTGGGAGCTGAAGGTTTTGGTGAAAAGGGAGAGGATGGTGAAGATTTCGGGTCCGAAGAAACTACCGAGTCGAGCGAAGAAGAAGTTTAACCCATCCCACTGATCGGTATAATGGTCAGTCCCCCGCATGACCAACAACCTCCCGCAAAAACAGGTGATCATTGTGGCCGGTCCCACCGCCGTGGGCAAAACCTCCCTCG
>SDZZ01000345.1 GCA_004173255.1 Chitinophagaceae bacterium
GTCGCGCAAATCGTCTAATTCCGTCATGAATAATATTTCCAGCACCAATGTGGCCCGTTCCCGTTACCAGAATGGTTTCGAAGTAGAACTGGTGCGCACTTACTGGCTGCAGCGTTATCATGAAGTATTCAAGACCACCAACCAGAAAAATGTGGTGAAGGCATTTCCTGACCACCTGACTTCGGCGGTAAAAGGCTACTTCGAAACCAACTCAGTGGACCTTAAAAATCCCGATCAGCTGGTGGCCCTGGTAACCACGGTAAACGCCACAGCCACACCGAAGAAAAAATAATTTTTAACCGGAAAATCCTGCTGACAAACTGTTGTCACCAGCCGGTCGGAGCTTTGGGTAACAAATCAATTAACAACCCAAAAACCTTCCGTTATGGCAAACACAGCAACAGCGCCGCGCACCACCCCCGTTTTCGAATCCTCAAAACTCCTTGACAACTGGCTGGGCAACCGCCGGCTGACCCGTCGTGTATTTGACGCTTTCCCCGAAAAAGAATTTTTTAATTTCTCCCTTGCCGGCATGCGCACTGCATCGGGTCTTGCCCAGGAACTCCTGGCAATAGGTGCCCCGGGAATTCGCCAGATCGTTGGCGGGGGTGAAGAAAAACTCACGGAAGCCATCGATTTCAAAAACAGCAAGGAAGAATTCCTGCGTCTGTGGGACGAGGCGACCGAAGAGATCTCGAGCCTGTGGTCGCAGTTACCCGAAGATGCATTTGACAGGGAAATCATCGCGTTTGGCATGTATCCCGGTACAGGATGGTCACAGATCGCTTACTATATCGATAACGAAATACATCACCGTGGCCAGGCCTATGTTTACCTGCGCGCACTCGGCATTGAGCCACCGTTTTTCTGGGAAAAATGAGTATATGCCAGGGATTAATTAATTTTCGTGGCTATGGGAGATGAAGTAAAAAACCGGTTCGACCGCATTGTCGCGATCCTGACGCAACTGCAATCCAGCCGCGTCATGAAAGCGCAGGACCTGGCCGACCGCTTCCAGGTCAGTCTCCGCACCATCTACAGGGATATCCGGTCGCTCGAAGAGGCCGGTGTTCCTGTATCCGGTGAGGCCGGCGTTGGGTACTCCCTGATGGATGGTTACCGGTTACCCCCGGTTATGTTCACGCGCGAGGAGGCGGCCAGTTTTGTCGCGGCGGAAAAACTGATGCAGAAGTTTACCGACAAAAAAGTGGCGGCTAGTTACGGCGCTGCCATGTTCAAGATCCGCTCAGTACTGCGCGGTAACCTGAAAGACCATGTGGATGCGTTGGAAACACAGATCTGGACCAATCCCACAGAAGAGCTCATTGCGGAAACAACACCCGATTCGCTCGGAATCCTGTTCGAAAGCATTGCGGAGAAAAAACAGGTACGTCTGGAATACCAGGCATTCGAGAGTGAACATTCTGCACTACGCGATATTGAACCGGTCGGGCTTTTCCATGCGGAGAATAACTGGAACCTGATGGCTTATTGCCACCTGCGGAACGACTACCGCCAGTTCAGGACCGACCGCATCAAAAACATCATGCGCCTCGACGCAGCATTTACCCGCGAACATCCTTCCATTGATACCTTTCGGAAAGCCGAATGGCTCGGTGCTGACTACCGGGTAGTAATACGGGTGGATAAAGACGTTTGCAAATACCTGCGCGCAGGCAAAAAATATTATGGCATTGTGGATGAAAAAATTATCGGCAACCAGATCGAGATGACGTTCATGACCAAACCAGATGGGGAAGGGCTGGCCCGTTGGTTCATGATGTTCGGCGACTGTGCAGAAGTGGTTGAGCCGGTTGAATTCCGTAATAAAGTAGCGGGTATCGCCAAAGAGATTGTTGACCGCACCAGCCGCTGAGATCCCCCTCAGGGAATACTACTTTCGCATAGGAGAAATCGTCGTCGTGCGGGGACTACAGCCTTCATTCCTGACGGGATTGGGTGCGTTCTGAACAATAGTCACCAACCCGGCAGCTCCACTTCATTTAATTCACAGAATTCCTTTACCGGCAGGAACGCACCCTGCGCCACCAGGTTCATTCGAAAGCGGTCATCGTCGCGGCACGGTACAATCTGGATCAGTACAAGCACCTGTTTGTCCCTGCTCAGTGGATCAAAACGAAATGGTTGTCCTACATAATAGGACAGCTCTTCCTTGATCCTGACTGCCTGTTCATAAGGGAAAAATTCAAGGTGGGTGGAGGTTGGTTCGGGCATGGTGTTCACGGTGGTGGTGGTTAAGGTTTCCTGCACAAATACGTACATCGCAAATGTTGGGTTTTATTTTATACTGTCAATCCGGGATATTTCCCGGGTATGCGTAAGGCTAAACACTTAATCATCCATGTTTTTAAACAGGAACACGTATAATCCCATAGACAAAAATAAAATACCGGATCATTTCGGATCCGGTATTGCATGGTTCAGGATGTTTTATTATCTGACTGGTAATGCAGGCAGGTTATTCTACCGCCACTTTAAAAGTTTCTGGTTTACCGGCTTTTAAAACCGATAAGAAATAAATGCCCGGTTTCAGTCCGTTTGCTTTTACATTGTCAATCCGGAACTGGTTTTGCCCAACCACCAGTTGTTGCTGACGAATGAACAACCTGCGTCCATTAACGTCGTTTAATGTGATGGTTACCCTTTCAGCTGTGCTGCTGGACAGGTTAACAACCAGGTCCTGTTTAACCGGGTTCGGATAAACAGTTGTTTTGTTTGCTGCAACCGGCACCATTGTTTCAGGAATGGCAAGCCCGCGGGCGGCAGAACCATTACATCCTGGTTCACCATAACCAATCCCTTCCGTTTCAGATGTATGGTCGAGCCCCGTTGCGGAAGCGTATCGCTGGAACCCAGCATAAATGGAATCAGTAGGTAGTGCGATGGACCCATCATTATTTTTATCCTCTACAAACAGCGCCTGGCAGGCACTTTCGCTGATCACGTAATAGTTATTATAACGGAAAGTGAGGTTGTTGTGTGTGAGGTAAAGTCCAAGTACAATGTCAGACAGGCTTTCAATTGTGTTCTGTTCAAAAACCGAATTCCTCAACCGGTAAATATTCGCCTCGGTATAACGCTGGGAAGCATTTGTAATCCCGTACATGTTATTGGCCCTGGCGCGAAGCGCGGAGTCGAGTATGTAATTATTACGGATGGTATTGTCCTTCACCGTACAATTTTCCACCCAGGAGGTACTGTTGGTACTGCCATAAAACAAACCGGCCGAAAGGTTGTCGTGCACTTCATTACTTTGCACCAGGTGATTGCCACTTACGCTGTTGCTTTGTTCATTACCTATAGAAATGCCGGTTCCGTTTTTATAGGATTCATTGTCTTCTACCAGCACGTTGCTGGAACCATCCAGGTAAATGCCTGCCGACACCGCCACCGGTGAAATATTTCGGAATACATCGTTGGACCTGATAAACCCGTTCCTTGAATAGTTGAAAGGAGCGGTCACAGAAAATCCCGGATCGTCTTCCACCCAGTGGTAATGCCCCGCGGCCACGATGCCGATATTCGCGTTGTCGTGTACCAGGTTGTTGGTGATGGCAAATGAGTCCACGTTGCCATTTACGGTCACTGCCTCTGCGTAACCGGTAATATTATTGTACACTTCATTGCTGTCGATTATTACGTTGCGGATAGCAGTATCGGTAGTACCCAGGATCACCAGCGGGTTCAGGTTGTCGCTGGCCGATGGTGTTTTTTGCCTGCTGGTAGTCCGTGTCCAGGCCATATCGTAAATACTGTTCTTCCGGATGATAATGTTGGAACTTTTGCCACTGACAATAATCCCGAACCGGGTGTCCTTCACACCGGGACTTGGACTGGCATACTGCAACACCGAATCAGAAGTGACCTTTGTCAGTTTCAATCCTTCAATCCGGATATACCTGGCGTCAGAGATCGCCAGCAGTGAGGCAAACTTTACGTTGAGGTTGCTGCCATCCACAATGGCATTTTCGCCCGGATAATTGCGGATGGTAAACCACTTGCCATTGGTTCCACGGTTGCTGCCGATGAACAGCCCGGCCCCGGTTGGTTTATGCGTACCGCCACGCAGGTTGACGGTTACATCCGAATTGACCAGGCGCGCGGTTGGATAGGTGTAATTGATGCCCGCCAGTTCGATTGCTTTTTTGATGGTGCGCCATGGTTTGCCAAAGGAACCGCTTCCGGTGGTATCATTGCCTGATGTGGCAACGTAGTAAGCGGATGCGATGGCCGTATTGCCGGATAACACCAGGCCTGTACTGGTCAGTGATGTATTGCCACCGGCATCCCTGATCAGTTCGCCCCAGCCAAGTGCTGAATTCTTTAGTGTGTCTGCCGTGAATGACACCTGCGAACTGTTCTGGACATAGGCGGCATGGATAAAATAGCTGGTATTGTTCACCGTTGGGTAACCTGCTTCTGCAGCAACAGTGGTCCATTTGAGTGTATCAAACACGCAATTGTTTACCTGGATATTGGCGGCGTTCTGGATATTGAGTACATATCCCGCTGTGTTCTTTAATCCACGGAATACGAGGTTCTGCAGCTTCACATATTTCGCCGATGCAATGATCAGCATATTGGGGTAGAAGGCTGTGGTTGCCAGTTTGCCTCCGTCAATAATTACCTTCCCTTCATCGCCGGGATAGGTCTTCAGGGTGAGGTATTTTCCGGATACGCCGCCATTGTCCGGCCCGATGTACAACTGTGATGTGTAGTCAGTGGAATCAATGCGGTAAATGCCGCCCTTAATGTACACGATGGCCTCCCTGGTGGTATCACGTGCACGATTGATTGCGTAGAAGATTTTGTTCCAGGGATTGGCGGCCGTGCCGTCGCCCGGCCCTGCCGCAGCTACATCCACGTAATAGGATACCGGGGTCTGGGCCATGGCGCCCGCAGAAAGCAGGCTGAAGAGGAATGTAAAAATGAGGGGTTTCATGAGCTGTATGTTTGATGTGTGATAAAGCGTGGTAAGGTTGGGAGGGGGT
>SDZZ01000026.1 GCA_004173255.1 Chitinophagaceae bacterium
GATGTAATCCACAATAACGCGGGTCTTGCGTCACCATCTGTTCCCCTGCACGAAACCAGCGATACGGAATGGGCCAGACTCTTCGATGTGAATGTAAAAAGTATTCTGCTTACTGCCCGGTACGGGATAGAAGAGTTAAAAAAAACGAAGGGTTGCGTAATCAATACCAGTAGCCTGGTGGGTGAAATCGGGCAGGACAACCATGCAGCATACGCCGCCACCAAGGGTGCGGTGAATGCGCTCACAAAGGCCATGGCACTGGATTATGCCCCGTTCCACGTACGGGTTAATGCCGTAGCGCCAGCGGGCGTATGGACCGATATGCTTCGCCAGTGGGTGAGTGAGCAGGAGAACCCTGCCGCTATGTCGGATTACCTCGATCGGATCCATCCCCTGGGTTATTGTCCCGAGGGGAATGTGATTGCTGACGCGTGTGTGTACCTGGCTTCGTCGATGTCCTCATTTATCACCGGATGCATACTACCGGTTTCCGGTGGGGCGGAACTGGGCTACCGATCAATAAAGAGTTGAATTATGAACCTGAAATTATTTTGTGTTTCCTTTTTATGCTTTTGCCTTGCGCACCAGGATCTGCATGCACAGGTTATCCAGCCATCGACCCGACCGAACGCAACACAGCAGGCTATGATCACTCGTGGTTATGGCATGTTTATCCACTTTGGCGTCAATACATTTACCGACCAGGAATGGTCGGATGGTTCCACTCCCGCCACCAGCTACAATCCCCGGCAGCTGGATCCCGACCAGTGGGTACGGGTGGCGAGGGACGCTGGTTTCCGGTATGTGTTGCTGGTGACCAAACACCACGACGGGTTCTGTTTATGGAACAGCCGGTTGACCGATTACGACGTGGCATCCTCTCCCGTGAAAACAGATGTGGTAAAAGCCGTGTCGGATGCCTGCCGGAAGTACGGGTTGCAGTTCGCCATCTATTATTCGTTATGGGACCGTCATGAAAAAACATACCAGGACAGGGACGCTTATACAAGTTACATGCTTGCCCAGCTGGCAGAGCTGTTTACTGCATACGGCCCCATCTGTGAGCTGTGGCTGGATGGTGGCTGGGATAAAAAACCGGCGGACTGGAACATCGATAAAATATACCAGCTTGTTAAAAAGATGAGCCCCCTTTGCGCAGTGAGTGTAAACCAGACCATCGCCAATCAGGAAGGATCACGGGAATACACCCATCCGGGTGTAATGACCACCGACAACAAATACTACTTCCAGTATTTCCCTTCCGATTTCCGTTTATGGGATCCGATGATTGCGAATCCGGGCGACAAAAAACAATACCTGCATAACGGCGCTTCTTACTACCTGCCGTTTGAACATACCATCTGCCTCAGCAAAAGATGGAACTGGTTCCAGAAATCGGACCAGCAACCAGTGCGTGACCTCGATGAGCTGCAGGAACTTTTCTACTGGAGTAC
Source organism: Chitinophagaceae bacterium (assembly GCA_004173255.1). Taxonomy (GTDB): domain Bacteria; phylum Bacteroidota; class Bacteroidia; order Chitinophagales; family Chitinophagaceae; genus JBEVJC01. The sequence continues at coordinate 1,455 of SDZZ01000026.1, forward strand.
GACGAATAAAAATACACTGGTCATCAATGTGCCGCCCGACACTTCGGGCCGCATCAGGGAGTATGAAGCGAATGCGGTAATCGGCCTTGGCAAACGACTCGCCATTTCAAGGAATAAACCACTGCCGGGAAATGGGCGCCTGCTATCCGTGGGAAAGAAAGCTACGGCCTCCAACGTATACCCCGACCAGCAAAACCTTTACCAGGCTGCATCTGCCAATGATGGTAACCTGGCGTCCCGCTGGGCCTGCTCCGATACGCTGGCCTCCCTTGAAATCGAGTTAGATGCAAAACAACCATTCAACCGGATTACCATTTTTGAATACCAGGATACCAGGAACGGCGCCGATGGCTTTTCCCAACGCAGGGTAAACCGGATTACTGAATATGCAATAGACCTGCTGCTGCAGGGAGCATGGCAAACTATTTATTTCAGTGATGAAGCTATGGGAGACTGCAAAGTTATCCGCCTGCCGAAACAATACACGGCAGACAGGGTACGACTACGTATAACCAAAGCAATAGCGCCTCCCTCCATTTATGAGTTCAGCGTGAATAATTTTCCCTTACCCGAATAAAAGTTTATGAAGAGTAGTTTACAAAGTATTGCGGACTGTTTTAAAAGACCATGGTATATCTTCTTCCTGGCTGCATCGGTCATGACTGCCACAACTGTTGCCGGACAGTCAAAGCTCATCCCTGTTACCACCAGTGCCAATGCCCTGGTGTTGCAAGTCGATTCAGCAAAGGATGTGTCTATTATTTATTTTGGCAGCAAACTGGCCGATACTGCGGAGTACCGGTTGTTGAGTGGTTCTTACCGGCAAACGGAGGATTACACCAATGTGCTGAATTCGGCATATACGTCGTCCGGATCAAGGAACCTGATGGAACCTGCTATCAGCGTGGAACACAGCGACGGGAATCATTCGCTTGACCTGCGATATGTGAGTCATGCCATCCGCCCCACCGATGCAAACGTAACGGAGTACATCGTAGTGCTGAAAGACCCGGTATATGATTTTGAAGTGGAACTGCACTATAAAACATATTACCTGCAGGATGTCATCGAGCAATGGTCGGTGGTCCGCCATCATGAAAAAGGCAATGTGGTGCTGTACAAGTATGCGTCGGCAAACCTTTACCTGAAATCAACTGCGTTCTACCTGAACCAGTACCATGGTGACTGGGCAAAGGAAATGCAACCGGAAGAATCAAGGATTACCCATGGTATTAAAACACTCGATTCCAAACTCGGCACCAGGGCAGATCTTTTCCAGCCACCGGTGTTTATGGTATCACTCGGCAAACCCGCAACTGAGGAGGAGGGAACCGTGCTTTTTGGTGCGCTGGAGTACAGTGGTAATTTCCGGACCGACCTGGAACTGGATTTCCAGGATAACCTGCGCATCATATCGGGAATGAATAACTATGCATCGCCTTACACCCTGGAGGCGGACCATGATTTCACCACGCCCGGATTCCTGTATGTATTATCACGGCAGGGCAAGGGACATGCCAGCCGGCAATTGCATGCCTGGGCGAGACAGTACAAACTGCTGGACGGGAATGGACAACGGCTGACATTACTCAACAACTGGGAGGCTACCTACTTTGATTTCAATGAAACCAAACTGAAAGAGTTGTTGAAAGACACCAGGAAACTGGGTGTTGACCTCTTCCTGCTCGATGATGGCTGGTTTGCCAATAAGTATCCGCGAAACGGCGACAGGAGCGGGCTTGGGGACTGGCAGGTAAACAAGACAAAACTTCCCAATGGTATCAGTACACTGGTAAAGGAAGCCGAAAAGAACAAGGTGAAATTTGGCATCTGGGTGGAACCGGAAATGGTAAGTCCAAAGAGTGAACTCTACGAAACACATCCGGAGTGGATTGTGAAGCAACCCGGCCGACCGGAACATTATTTCCGGCACCAGCTCGTTCTTGACCTTGCCAATCCGGCCGTGCAGGACTTCGTATTCGGCGTAATAGACACACTCTTTACCGCTAACCCGGGACTGGCCTACATTAAATGGGATTGCAATGCAGTTATCTACAATGCTTATTCTTCCTATTTAAAAAGCCAGGGACAGTTTTATATAAAATATGTGGAAGGTCTTTACAACGTACTGGCAAGGATCCGGAAAAAGTATCCGGAGGTGCCAATGATGTTATGTTCGGGCGGTGGTGGCCGCGTGGATTATGCAGCCCTGCAATTCTTCACCGAATACTGGCCAAGTGACAACACCGATCCACTCGAACGCATTTTCATGCAGTGGGAATATTCGTATTTCTATCCGGCTATAGCGAGTGCCAACCATGTAACGGACTGGGGTAAACAACCCATCAAATACCGCGTGGATGTGGCCATGATGGGTAAACTTGGTTTCGATATCGTGGTAAAAAATCTTCCCCCTGCGGATCTTGGTTTCTGCCAGCAGGCAATCAGGGATTACAACTCGGTGAAGGACCTGGTATGGGCCGGTGACCAGTACCGGTTAAGCCAACCACGCGAAAGCGCCGTGGCGTCGATGTTGTATGTGTCGGCTGATAAGGCTGCCGCCGTTGTGTTCAGCTACCTGGTGAATAACCGTTACGCACAGGGAAGCCTGTTGCCGATCCGCATGCAGGGGCTTGACCCGAAAGCAAAGTACCGGATCACCGAACTGAGCATCTATCCGGGTACGCAATCGCCCATTGACCCTTCCAAAGAATATTCCGGCGAATTCCTGATGACCATTGGTTTTAACCCTGCCATCAGTACATCGCGGACAAGCGTTGTGTTGAAAGTGGATAAGCTGCGGTAACAACGGGCGAAAAGGATAATTTTGAACCATGGAAAACAGTATCGGACAACTGGCATTGGTGGTTAAAGACTACGATGAGGCAATCGCGTTCTATGTCAATCAACTTGGTTTCACCCTGATCGAAGATACCCGGCTGAGTGATATCAAACGATGGGTGGTGGTATCACCTCCTGGCAACCGGGGAGCAAACCTGTTGCTTGCGAAAGCTGGTAATCACGAACAGGAAAAATTCATCGGCAACCAGACCGGTGGCCGCGTGTTCCTCTTTTTATACACGGATGATTTTGACGGATATTACACCCTGATAAAAAACAACGGGGTAAAAATTGTCCGGGAAATGTCGGAAGAGGTGTATGGAAAAGTGGCCGTTTTTGCAGACTTGTACGGAACGCTATGGGATCTTATTGAACGGGTCAGCCCAGGTTCTCAAAAATGATCAGTTCCACGTCCACGTTCCCCCGGGTAGCATTGCTGTAAGGACATTTCTGGTGAGCCTTCGCTGCATAATCTTCCACTTTGGTACGTTCCATTCCCGGTACCTCGATGTGAAGTTTAACTGCCAGTTTATAGGCACCGTTATCCTTACCCAGGCTCACTTCCGCTGTAATGGTATTGGTGACTTCTTTTTGTCCTTCTGCGCGCATCACACTTTCCAGCGCACTGCCGAAGCAGGCGGCATAGCCACCGGCAAAAAGGATTTCGGGATTGAGGGCTTCTTCCTTACCTCCGGGAGGCCGTACATCAACGTCGAGCGTTCCGTCCTCCGATTGTACATGCCCGTTCCTGCCACCTTTTGCACTCACTTTGGCCGTATAAATGATATCCATGCTTTTATGTTTTGCCGGAATGGTACATAAACCATTCCATTAATAATCTGGACCGTGTTGCAACCAGCAGCCAACAGCCAACGGCTGCCGCAGCATTAATTGTGACCCACCCATTTAACCGGTGATCTCCTTTGGCGGTTTCTTTTTCATGATCTTTTCCCGGTGCCCGGTTCCCCATTCACGCAGTGCCGAGATCACATGGTGCAGCGATTTTGCATACTCGGTGGCCCGGTATTCGACCCTTGGGGGAAAGCTGTTAAATACCTCCCGTTCCAGCAGCTCATTTTGTTCCAGCTCTTTAAGCTCCTTGGAAAGTACTTTATCAGTGATTCCTTCCAGGTCGGTGGCAATCTGTTTAAACCGGCGGGGACCGAAACTGAGCGAGATAATGATCGGTATTTTCCACTTGCCGCTGAGCACATACATCGCATCCTTTACCGGCCGCAACTTCTGCTGGCATTTTGACGGATCGTGCTGAATTGCACACTCATTATGAAGTTCCTCTCTAACGGTACTATCCGAAAGGATAGCGCTTTCTTCAAGCATAGTAATATCTTTTAGTAAGTAAAGCTAGGTAGTTTGCATCATAATTCAAAAATCTATTAGTATGAGTACGCATGACCATAGCAGCTATAAACTGCTCAGCACATTTAAAAACAAAGGGTTGGAGCTGCAGAACAGGGTAGTGATGGCACCAATGACGCGGAGCCGCGCCACCGGGTTTGAGCCAAATGACCTCATTGCAGAATATTACCGGCAGCGCAACACGGCCGGACTGATCATCACCGAAGGAAATGCTCCCTCTGCAAACGGGTTGGGATATCCGCGCACTCCGGGAATATTCACGGGCTCGCAGTCGGAGGCCTGGAAAAAAGTAACCCGTGCCGCGCATGAAGGTGGCGCAAAGATCTTTAACCAGTTGATGCATGCGGGTCGTATTGCCCATACGGCCAACACACCTGAGGGGGCTGAAATTGTTGCCCCTTCGGCAATTGCTGCCGCGGCAGATCTTTGGACCGACACACAGGGCATGCAGAAGGCAGGTACACCCCGGGCAATGACCATTGATGATATCAGGCAGGCAACGGGTGAATTCGTTGAAGCTGCAACAAATGCGATAGCAGCAGGTTTTGACGGTGTTGAATTACATGGTGCCAATGGTTACCTCATTGAACAGTTCATCAATCCCAACTCGAATAAACGGGAAGACGCATACGGTGGATCCATCGAAAACCGCGGCCGGTTTTTATTGGAAACAGCAAAGGCGGTGGGTGAAGCCATCGGTTTCGAAAAACTTGGTGTGCGTTTATCCCCCTATAACATATACAATGACATGGATGCCTATATCGATACGCCGGACATGTACCGTCACCTGGCGGAAGGCCTGCAGAAGCTGGGCATCGTATACCTGCATATTATCGACCGGGCACCTCTGGAGACGCAGGAAGGCCAGCAACTCGTAAAAGATATGCGCCGCCTTTTCACCAATACCATGATCGTTAATGGCGGATATGACACCCATCGGGCAGAAAAAGCAATCACTGAAGGCACAGCCGACCTTGTCGCGTTCGGTGTTCCGTTTATTGCCAATCCCGATCTGGTGGCCATTATGAAAACCGGGGAAGAATGGGCCCAGCCGGATCCGTCCACGTTTTTTAGTGCCGGTCCGGAAGGACTGACCGATTATCCGGCACGGACACTGGCTGAAGTATAGATACATATGACGGGGTGACTTTAATTGACGGTGGAAATTTCCTGGTGTTTTGATTTCATACTATATTTAAAATCATAACCACCACTAATGACCACCACCATCTACCCTGCGGGGCCAGTGTCCGTTGACCCTGGTAAACTCGCCCCGTCATCTTCTTTCCGGAAAAATGTGTCTGCCGTAATTAGCTCCATCGTCCTGTTCTTTGTAGTTTACCTGATCCTTGTTATTGCTGCGGTCGCACTTGCCGTTGCCTGCTTTTACGGGGGCATTGCATTAATCGTTGCATTGCCGAAGCTACTGACCATCGTTGCCGGACTCGGCATGATGGGAGTGGGGGTTTCCGTCATTTTTTTCCTGGTCAAGTTTATCTTTTCTGTTTCACGTATGGAAAATGCCGGACGTGTGGAAATTCACGAGGCTGATCAACCGAGGCTTTTCGCGTTTATCCGCCGGCTTTCCGAAGAAACAAAAACGCCATTCCCTAAAAAGATTTTCCTTTCGCCGGATGTGAATGCATGTGTGTTTTATAATTCCAGTTTCTGGAGCATGTTCTTCCCGGTACGCAAGAATCTTGAAATCGGGGTAGGCCTAGTGAACGCCGTCAACATCAGTGAATTCAAAGCCATCATTGCCCATGAATTCGGACACTTCAGCCAGCGCAGCATGAAACTCGGCAGTTTTACCTATAATGTTAACCGGGTTATTTTCAACATGCTTTATGAAAATAAAAGTTACGGGCGTTTCCTGGAGTCCTGGGGTCGCATCGATGGCCTGCTCTCCATCTTCGCAGTCATCACAGCCAAAATAGCGCAGGGCATCCAGTCCATCCTTCGCCATAGTTACCAGTCGATCAATAAAAATTACATGGGCCTGAGCCGCCAGATGGAATTCCATGCCGATGCCATTGCGGCCAGCGTGGCAGGAGGCAACAACATAGTAAGCGGCCTCAGCAGGGTAGAGGTTGCACAGGGTTGTTATAACTCCGCGGTAGAGAATGCATACGACTGGGTGAAGGAACAAAAAATCTCCACAAACATTTTTAACGACCAGCGCGTGGTGCTTGGATTTATGGCAGAAAAACATGGACTGGCCATCCGCGGCGGATTACCGGTGGTCGACCTGCAGTTTATCCAGAATTTTTCCAAGTCGCGCGTCAATTACCTCGATCAATGGGCTAGCCACCCCACGCTGGCAGACCGGAAAAAAAATGTGGAAGCATTGGAGCTTGAAGTCCCTGCGGATGAAACGCTTGCCTGGAGCGTGTTTGACAACGCAGAAGAATTACAGCGTCAGTTCACCCATAAGTTTTACGAAACGGTTACCATTGAAATGCCCGCAAAGCCGGTGGCGGATGACGAATTTCACCAGTTGTTCTACAGCCGGATTGAAGAACAGAAAATGCCGGATGTGTACAATGGGTTCTATACGGACCGGTATGTTGATCCGTCAAAATGGAGCTACCAGCATACAACTGCAACACCAACCGCAACACCGGAAACCATATTTACTGAAATAAACACGCAACTGATAAAGTCTGTCAGCAATAACCAGCAGGACCTTGACATACTGAAAGCCATTGCGGAAAAACAGATTGATGTAAAAAGTTTCGATTTTGATGGCATAAAATACCCTTCGGAGGAAGCCGCACAGGTAGTCGCACAACTTGAGAAAGAAATTGAATCGCAGCAAAAAGAAATCGACGGACTCGACCTGCAGGCATTCGAGTATTATCGTTCGCTGAAAGGGGAAAGGCTTGTGGAGGACTACCAGGCCTATGGCCGCCTGGTGCAGGAACACCAGGATTACATCACCACCGCAGGCAAGGTGCTGGAGCGATTGTTCCCTTTATACCATGACGTTACACTGGAATCTGCCGAACAGGTTGTCCGCAGCCTGAAGGCGGAAGAGGAACCAGCATTTAAAAAGGTACTGCAGCTGGCATTGGACAGGGGAGTCATCAGTAATAACCAGCCGACACTCCTTGCAGATGAAGCAAGGGGGTTCCTGTCAAAATATTACGAATACCTGATCGGTACTGATTTTCAGCAGCATGAACTGCAGGCCATTACCCGGCTGGCTATCGAGGTGGGTAACGATTGGGAAAAAATGAAATTCCGCCGGCACAGGGAGCTGCTGGCCAGCCAGTTGGAGGTTAGTCCGGCGGCCTGACCTTTTTTTTAATTATTTTTCCTGCCCGGGCAACCCGTCCGGTACTATCTACGTATTCAAAGCAAACTGCAGGACCAACTTGGATTCACTTGACGATATCATCGCCGGCTGCCTCGACAATAACCGCAGGGACCAGAAACAGTTCTACGAGCGGTACTATGGGTATTGCCTGAAAATTGTATTCCGTTATATCTACCGGTACGACAGCGCGGTGGATGTGGTGAACGATGGATTTGTGAAAGTTTTCGGCAAGATGCACCTGTTTAACTGCAGCGACCAGTCCAAAATTGAAGCCATGCTGATGGGTTGGATAAAAACCATCATGATCAACACGGCCATTGACCGGCTCAGGAAAAACAGCTTTGCACCTGAAATCGGCCTGACCAATGAAGGCGCCTGGATGGAAGACCATTCCCAGGTATCCGATCAGGCCATCCTGTATAAAGACCTGATTACGGTCGTTAAAAAATTACCACCCGCCTACCGCGTTGTATTCAATATGTATGTGGTGGACGGCTACACTCACCAGGAAATTGCCAGCCACCTCAAAATAGCAGTGGGCACATCTAAATCGAACCTGTCGAAAGCACGCGTATTGCTGCAATCGATTTTAAAAAAAGCCGAAGAGGTTAAGTCATGTTATATATAAACGATGATCATAATGACGACCTGTTCCGGAGGGCAGCTGAAAGCTACCCGCTGAATACAGGAATGCCCGACTGGAATGCAGTGGCATCAAAGCTGGACGCAGGCAATTCCGGCCATACCACTGTATCCAGGGCAAAACGGTCTGCCAGCAAGCTGGTATTCCTGCTCTTATTGCTGATACCGATGGAAATTATGGAATTGCAGAAAGCAGGCAAGAGTGAAGGCCTGGCAATTGTATCAACAGGCAGTACTGATACCGGCATCACAGCCGGAAGTGACCAGCTCAACAGGGAAATAGCTGCAAACACAGCGCCTGCAGAAACAAGTGCAACTACAGCAACGAAAGCGCCAATCACAACGACACCGGCAGCAACGAGCGCTATGTCAGCAACAAGCACTTCGACAGCAAAGAGAACTACGTCATCAACAAGCACTACGACAGGAACAAGCACTACGACAGGAACAAGCGCTTCAGCAGCAACGAGCGCTACGTCAGCAACAAGCACTACGGCAGCAAAGAGCACCACGTCACCAACAACCGCTACAGCAGCAACAAAGACGCCGGTAGTAACAACTGCCACAGCAGCAACAAACACCAGGAGGAAAGCAACTTCCACTGACGCAACAACGGCATTCAACAAAAACAACGAAACACCAGCAAATACACTGAACGTCCCTGCAACATCCAACGCCAGTAAAGTTCCCCGAACGGTACTAACACGATCGTCCGCTAAAAATACTCAAGCAGTACCTGCGGCCAACCAGGTGACCAGGAAAGACCGCATGGCAAATACAAGTGGCCCTGTGAGTGGGGTATCCTCACCCCGCGTTGAAACTGGCGCTATCGAAGACGGGTCAGCTAGCAAACCGACCGACTTATTGAAAGGCACCACTGCATTGAATAAACCCGTCCAGGATGTTTCTGTACCGGCTCCCGTATTACCCGTTACACCTGCATCCATTGCAGCAGTACCTGCATCCGTTGCTGCAGTACCTGCATCCATTGCAGCTGTACCTGCAGCAACGGGTTCCGGCCATGCTGTGAGCAGTTCAGCCACACTTGCCGATACCCCGGGTAAAACGATGGTTGCAGCTCCGGCAGGCCAGGATTCAACCGCCTTGCCACCATCTGACCCTGCTGTTAACCGGCCGGAAAAACCTGATGGGACGACCATTACAAAACGAAAAAAATTCTATGCAGGCATCCTGGGTGGTGCTGATGTAAGTGCGATCAGGTTGCAGGATGTTAAACATGCCGGTTACAGCTTCGGTGTTATACTCGGATACCAGGTAAATAAAAAGTTGGCCGTGGAAACGGGACTGCTGCGGGAGAGGAAGTATTACGCTACCTCGGGTGAATACTTTAACCCGAAAGAACCGGTCTATACCACCGTGGAATACGTCTCCGGCCATTGCAATATGTGGGAGATCCCGATCAACCTGGTATACAAATTCAGGATAACGCCCGCGGCCTCCTGGGCTGCGTCCATCGGAACGTCCACTTACCTGATGCGGAATGAAACCTATGTGATGAACCTTAACAATAACGGCGTACGGTATCCCCATAAGTTTGACTACAAAAACCGCACAAATACACTGTTCTCCGTGATCAACCTTGGCGCAGTGTATTCACGCAGGCTCGGCAATATCGGCGACCTTCGGCTGGAACCCTATCTTCGGCTTCCGGTAAACCGGGTGGGTACGGGTAATATGCATGTTCAGAGTGGTGGCCTGCTGGTTGGATTGACCCGGACAATTTTTTAATTTTTCCATCGTTTAAAACAACCCTCTTCATCAGTCGTACGTATCCTTATCGAAAAGATACCATTGATGAAGAAACTTGTCCTGATAGTCGTCGGGGTGCTCGCTATAGCAGGCGTCTTTGTATTTAAAGCTATCAGCAAAGGCCCTGTAGATGTGGCAAAGGCTAAAGCGCAGCAGGTAACCGCACCGGTGCTTTACAACGAATACCTGACCGACTCGTCCCGCTCCGCAAAAAAGTTTACAGCGAAGGTTTTACTGGTTGAGGGTGTCGTAAATGAAGTCCTACCGGCTTCAGCTAACCGGCAGGCACTGGTCAAATTGAAGACTTCGGTCGCCGGCGCATTTATCAATTGTTCAATGGAATTCACCACTACAACCATTTCAAAAGGTGATGCCACTAAAATAAAAGGAATCTGCAGCGGACTCGGTGAAGGCGATGCAGATCTTGGAATACCGGGTGACGTATACCTTTCGAGGTGTATGGTTGCTGAATAAAAAATACCCAAATGAAACTGCAAACATGAAAACATTATTTTTTTCGCTGCTGCTGCTTAGTCTTTCCATTGCCTTCCTGGCAGGTTGCCAGAACAACAAGGATGAATTGCTGAATCCACCGTCGGATTGTGATACCACGGATGTGCGGTATAGTACTTCAATCGTACGCATCCTTCAAGCCAACTGTTACCTCTGTCACCGTGCTGCGACGAATACCGGCGGCCCCAACCTCGACAGCTATGCCCTGCTTGCTGTCCAGGCCGGAAATGGAAAACTGCTCGGGACTGTCAGTCACGCTTCCGGCTTTTTACCGATGCCACAGGGAGGAACAAAACTGAACGATTGTGATATCGCTACCATCAGGGTCTGGGTGGAAGCCGGTTTTCCAAACAATTAAAAAAACAACTATGCTGGTAAAAGGATTACTGCCGGTGCTGCTGGTGATTCTGACCTGCACGGCCCTTTGTGCGCAGAAGGTGTATACGAAAAATGGAAAGATTTCCTTTTTTTCCAAATCCTCGGTGGAGAATATCAGTGCAGATAACAACGGTGTGGTGAGTGTGCTTGATGAAGCCACGGGAGAACTGCAATTTTCCGTACTCATGAAAGGCTTCCATTTTAAAAAGAGCCTGATGGAAGAACACTTCAATGAAAACTATGTGGAAAGTGACAAATTCCCGAAAGCCATTTTCAAAGGGCGGATTACTGATCTTTCAAAAGTAAATTTTGGAACGGACGGTAGCTATGAAGTAACGGTAAGTGGTGACATGAGCCTGCACGGTGTTACAAAAACGCTCACCCAGCCGGGTACCATACAGGTTAAAGGCGGTGTTGTAACTGCTGTATCGACTATAACAATCAGGCTGGCCGACTACAACATCAGCATACCTGCCGTTGTGAAATCCAACATTGCACCGGTGGTGGATGTAACGGTTGACTGTATCTACGACCAGAAAATGTAAACGACAAAATCTTTCCATTATGACCAGGACATCTGTATTACTGCTTGGCTTCGTGTTTTCCGGTTTATCCATCCGTGCCCAGGACCATCCTGCACCCGACCTGTTGTCCGCAATCGACAGCCAGTCGGCCCCGCCAACCAGCTACGCCAGTGCTACTTTCAAAACCACCCGCCTCATCAATGGCCATACGGTTGAAGGACTGGGCAAGGGGGTACTGGATTTTAAAATTTCGCACCGGTTCGGTAAACTCAACGGTGGCGGATACCAGTTGTGGGGACTCGATAACGCGACCATGCGAATGGGATTTGACTATGGAATTACCGACCGCATTCTCATTGGTATCGGCCGCAGCACCTTTGAGAAAACATTTGATCTTTTTTTCAAAGTCAAATTGCTGCGCCAATCGGAAGGCGATATAAACATGCCATTTACCGTCAGCTATATTCCCACCATGGCCTGGACCACCCTGAAATTTGACAAAAGCAGGAAGAACCTTTCTTCCTCCCGCTACTCTTATACGCACCAGTTACTGATTGCCCGGAAATTTTCTGCCAACACATCCCTGCAGCTGATGCCGACCTTTGTTCACCAGAACCTGGTGCCGCTGGCAACCGATCACAACAACATGTTTGCAATCGGGGTCGGGGGCAGGCAGAAGATCACGCGGCGAACCAGCTTTAATGCTGAATATTATTACCAGTTACCGTCCACCCAGCTCAGTGGTTCTACCAATTCCCTTTCCATGGGTTTTGATATTGAAACCGGCGGACACGTATTCCAGCTGCACGTTACCAATTCCCAGGGCATGACCGAAAAGCAGTTCATCTCGAACACCGACGGTAAATGGGGAAAAGGCGATATCTTTTTTGGTTTCAATATTTCAAGGGTTTTCAATGTTGGCAAGCAACGCCGCAAACAGGTTACTCCTTCAGGAACATAACCGAACAGTTTCCTTTGTCACCGGTCAGCTGGACTATGTAAACTCCTGGAACCAGTTTCCGGATGTCGACCTCGGCCGACAAGGCCGTTGACTGCTGCAGTAACACCCGCCCCCGAAGGTCAGTGATCCGGAGCAACTGATACCGGTTGGCGTTACGGACATACAGCAGGTCATGGGCAGGATTCGGGTACAGGATCACGCTTTCGTCTGCCCACGCCTCCAGAGTAACTGTTTTACTGTAAGTAAACCTGCCATCAACGTCCGTCTGCTTCACACGGTAATAGTTCAGGCTCGTGGCAGGTGCCGGAACAAGGCAACGGTAGGAGGGCAGACCTCCGGCAACGACTACGCACTGGTCGGTGAAATCGACCCCGTTGGTACTTTGCTGCACCACATAGTTTTTTACATTTACTTCATCACCGACCTGCCAGCTAACCCATGCCTGGCGAGCATCCTGGCGTTCGGCCTGCACACCAAGCCATGTTACGGGCAGTGTGGCCGAAGCCTTTTGTATAAAAAAGTTGCTGAACCCGTCCACAACAATTTCGACATAATAGCCTCCGTCAACCGATTTCCAGTCAACGGGCCTTAGCTCTGTTTCAGATCCGCCAGATACGTAAGATGACGGAACCAAACCGGTGGCATTGGATTGTTTCAACACAGCCAGTGAGCCTGGATCAGTAATACCGGGGTCGGCCATCTTCAATGTTTCAAACTGCGCAGCGGTAAAGTACAGGCGCACGCTCACAGGCGAGCCGGCCGGACCGATCTGCGGTGTAATGGTAAAGTTTCGGTCAAGGTAGGGTTTGCCCCCGGCCACCCGTATACCGCCGGTATTTTCAAAAACCCCAACCGGGACTGAACCGAGATTGATATTGTCGAGGATGCCGACAACCGGTGTCAGCATTCCGGTGCCGGGGCTGAAAGCTTCAATCATCGAATACTTTTTGCTTACGCCACTCAGCACAAATGGATTCGCAACCAGGCTGCCCGTTGGCAACGGTATTACCTTGTTACCCGGGGGTGCATAGCTGCTCACATTCAGGTTATCGAGGTGACGAATGTAAACGTCCTGGGTGCCGGCAGGTGCGCGCCGGTCGTTCCATCCCGCCACTGCGGTACCATTACTCGCATGCATTCCTATGAATGGATTCATTACGCTCAGAAAGGAGCCATCCTGCATCGGGGATCCCAGCGGTGTACCCATAGCACCCCATGCGAGTTCTGCCTTGGTGAATACCGGGCTTACCCGCGTATACCTTCCAAGTTCATTGATGCTGAAAAGTGCATTGCCGGTACTGTTGGCCGTAACCAGGGGAAAATCATAGTCGATCGCCGTGCCACCAAAACCGGTGTTTAATTCACTGCCGATCATGACTCCCCGTTTCACGCCGGTCTGGTAGTTGATAAAATATCCGGCTCCGGGTTTAGCAGCTATATCCATATGCTGTAACAGCACATGTAACGCATTATCGGTGATTTTTTCCTGCACCAGTGCGGTGAGGTACGCCTGGGTGCCACCGGCAGCGAGGGAGTAATCATATGCAGTAACCCCGCTTCCCATTAACGTATCGGAAAAATAGTCCAGCTGATCCATGCCCGCTGGTGGAGTGGTGTTGTAACCAAGCAGTGGATTCGCATTCGATTCACGCTGGTACGGAACAGACGTATAAATTTCGTCGCCAAATCCGATTGCAAAAACAACAGGCTCTGTGGTGCTGCCGGCAACAATTGATCTCCGGCTGCAGGTAATGAGCTCTGCATTGATATTGCCAGGAGTGCCCATGGTAGCACCTTTCACTGCATAGTACGGCAGGTCGCTTTTATCGAGCAACCGGTAGCCGGAAGATCGCACATGATAATCTATCCATACGTAAAAGGTATTGTTCGGGGCAGAGCAACGTGCGTTGATCGGGTCAATACGATGGGTGTAAAGGACGGCCGCATCCCCCGCCTTGTAAGTTATATTGAATGTATCCGATGACATATCTGCCAGGAATTGTGTAATGGTGGACACATGATCCTGCTTTGCTTTCCAGACCTTATTATAACCAAGCATATTACCCTGGGTACCCTTGTTGCCGTACAGCGACATGACCACACTGCAATTACCTTGCAGGTCGGGCCAGATATTATAATCAATAACAGTAATGGTAGGATTCAGCAAGTCAATTTTTGGCCCGCCGCAGGGATTTGAAACCAGCTCTGATACAGGATTGTAATTCACCACACCGCCGCCGTATAACTTCAGTACACCCCCTTCATCCTTGTAGTTGTACACATGCACAAAGTCATCAAAACTTACATTGCTGTTGACATAACTGACATAAAACCCTCCCTGGTTATCGGAAATCATCTGCGGCCATTTGAAACTGGACACCTGGCCGGAAGGCGTCTGGGCCACAATTCGACCCGCGCCGGGAAACACAAGGGTGCCGTCTGGCCTGACATGCTGTACACAGATTCTTTTCCCCGAACCATTGGTAAGGCTGTCGTCGCCATATGTGAGGTATAAGCCTCCGGCATTATCACTCGCAGCCACCTTCCGGTTTCGGTAATCCTGGCCACTGCTGAAAGTGAACTGCTGGTTGTTGGTACCCGATGATATTTTTATTCCATCAACTGCCCACATGCGGTTCCCCGCCGCAGAATATTTCTGCGCATAAATAGAAAACGGTTCGCTGAACCCGGCCCTTTTATCTTCCCACAGCACAAAGTATCCTCCATCGGGCAGGCTACTGACAACAACTGCCTGGGTCTGGTCTCCCGCGGCCGTGCATACCGGCATGTGCTGCTCATTGGTAAAAATGTTACTGGTGTTACTCCACTGCGCATTTACATGGATAAAAATGAACAGGAGAATCAGGAGGGGTAAACATGCTTTCATAACTGACAATCCGTATTTAAGTAAAAAATGACAACTGACCATGGGAGCGGGCGGCATGAAGGTGGGCCACCCCGCGTTTTCGTTTCAAATGTCCGACTGCGGCGGGTTGCAGCAGCCTGGCAATCGCTGAACGACCACATTCGCCGACAAACAACCTTTTTTTAATCCCCACGGCTTTGCTACCTGCCTTTTTAGTCAAAAAATCAAGTAATTTGATGCGCAAACACAGAATAGTGAACCATGGACCAGGTGAAGGGAATTTATGACTGTATAATAGTGGATGATGATGACCTGGACCGGCTGATGTTGCTGTCGCAGGTCAGGAAATACCCGTTTCTCCGTGTCGCCGGCGAGTTTGAGTCGGCTATGGATGCACTTGAACACATAAAGGCCAACGGCGAACCGGATGTGCTCCTGCTCGATGTGGACATGCCAGAGATGTCGGGTCTTGAATTACGCAGGCAACTGCTTCCGATCCCTGCCTGCATTTTTGTAACCTCGCATCCGGAGTTTGCGATCGACGGGTTTGAGTCGGCTGCCCTCGACTATATCGTTAAACCACTGAAGGCTGACCGGTTTGCCAAGGCGATGCAACGGCTGGAACAATTCCTGTCGATCCATTCAAAAGCCGAGCTGCTCGACTACACCTTGGGCGCCGACACCTTGTTTATCAAGGAAGGGGTAAACCGGGTTAAACTCCAGTTGTATGATATCGTGTACCTCGAGGCCCTGAAGGATTATACAGGTATTGTAACCAGACAGAAAAAGTTCAATGTGCTGAGTCCGCTGGGCAACCTGCTGAAAGAACCGGCATTCAGGAATTTTGTGCGCATTCACCGGAGTTATGCCATTCAGAAACATTATGTGGAAGAGATTTCGTCAAGGGGAGTGAAAGTAAATGAACAGGTACTGCCCATTGGCAGGAGTTATAAAGACAGCCTGGAAGAATTATTCCTCAAATAAACCAAGATTACAGTGCACGCTCACATCATGCCAAAAAAGTTAACCCTGTTAAAGACCGTCATGACCGCAGTGGCGGTTATTTGTTTCTTGTGGGTAAACGCGCAACTGCAGGGACAGCCGCTGATTGATTCGCTGGTCGCGGCATTGCCTTCCATGAAAGAAGACTCCGCCAAAGTAAAAGCGTACAGCAAAATCTCACAGGTCTACTACCAGGTGAATATCAAACAGTCATTCCCCTATGTTAAACAAGGGCTCGAACTGGCAGAAAAAATAGGGTGGAAAAAAGGTATTGCCAACCTCAACAACAACCTCGGGCTTTATATTTCCGATACAGGTAATTACGAGGCAGGTAATGAGCACTATAAGAAAAGCCTGGAGATCAACACGGAACTTGGGTCTGCGAATAACCAGATCAACAATCTCAACAACCTCGGAAGGAATTACCAGGCCATCGCCGATTACAGCACAGCCGCCACCTATTTTTTTCGTGCCCTGGCTATAGCGCAGGAAATAAAAAGTGACGACCATATTTCACTTGTTGGTACTAATCTCGCTGCCTGTTTCCTTAACCAGAAAAATTTCCCTAAAGCAAAAGAGTATGCCGACCTGACCTACCTGCATGCCGGGCGCGCGGGGAACTTTTCAAATATGGTAAACGCGTTGATGACCTTCGGGACAGTGGAGATAGCAGCAATGGATACATCCAAAGCAAGGGCTTATCTGGAACGGGCATTGGCGATCACCGAGGAGCACGGGCTCTACAGCGACATGGCAAAGGTGCTGCTCAACCTCTCGGTTATCGTCATACCAGACTACCGCCGCTCAATACCACTCATGTTGAGGGTGGACAGTATTATCGGACAAACTTCGCCCGGATCAGAGGCCGACGTTATAAATAAATTTAACCTGGCCGAAAATAATTTCCAGTTGTCAAGACAGGCAGGGCCGGAAGAAAAAAAAGTGCTGCTCCGCGAATCCGCCAAATTTCTTGCACAGGCAAAAGCGCTGATGCTGGAGGATCGTCCTGGTATGATGGCTAACGTACTGCTGCTGGAGTCGGACATTGCCGAAGACAGCGGTGACTTTGGCTCAGCCCTACGGAACTACCGCCGGGCGATCGCTATTAACGATTCATTGTTTTCGCAGGAAAAGAAGAATGAAATTGCTGAGCTGGAAGGCAAACATAAACTTACACTTAAGGACAACGAGATAGCGATTAACCGGCTGATGCTCGCCAACCAGCGAAAGACACAGTGGGGACTCATAGCAGGCCTGGGTTGTTTCGTGATTATTGTGGCCTTGTTATACTGGCAAAACCGCATCCGGAAAAGGAACAACACCACACTGATGGTGCTGAACCAGGAGCTGGATGAAGCCAACAAGGTAAAGGCCCGGTTCTTCGGCATCCTCAGCCATGACCTGCGCAGCCCGGTAGTGAAGCTGATGCACTTCCTGGAACTGCAGAAAGAGAACCCGATGTTATTCGATGAGAAAAAGGAACAGGACCATCGCCAGAAAATAAGTAATTCGGCCGAAAACCTGCTCAGCACCATGGAAGCTATGCTGCTTTGGAGTAAAGAGCAGATGGAAAACTTCCGCCCCAATAAACGGCAGATTACAGTGGATGAACTGTTTTCCTTTATACAGAATTTTTTCGGCGATACCGGCAATGTGTCGATCAGTTACGAAACTGAACCAGGAATGATTGTAGTAACGGATGAAAATTACCTGCGAACCATCATGCAGAACCTTACATCCAATGCGATCACTGCCTTGAAAAATAAGCCCGGCGGACAGATACACTGGAAAGCAAAACAGGAAGGTGGGCAGGTAATTTTATCTGTTACGGACAACGGGCCGGGCATTCCTGCCGACAAAGCAAACAAACTTTTTGAACAGTCCGTATCGTCCAACGAACGAACCGGACTCGGGCTGCACCTGGTACGCGACCTGGCAAAAGCCATCAGTTACCGGATCAGCGTCGACTCCCAGCCTGGCGTAGGAAGTACGTTTACTTTGTCTTCCTGATGAGGTATTGCATTTCTGTGCGGCTTACTGCGAACACCTGCCCGCTCTGCTTATTCCGAGCGCAGGCTCCTGACGGGGTTGGCGATTGCGGTTTTCAGTCCCTGTATACTGATGGTCAGCATTGCCAGTAAAGCGACCAGCGAACCTGTTGCCGCAAACACCCACCAGCTGATATTGATGCGGTAAGTGAATCCCTGCAACCACGCGTTGGCAACGTACCAGCATAGCGGCACCGCAATTAGAATGGCAATGAATACCAGCCGCAGGAAATCGCGCGACAGCAAGCGGATAATACCGGCCGAACTGGCACCCAGTACTTTGCGGATCCCGATTTCCCTTGTGCGCCTGGATGCATTATAGGTAGCCAGTCCAAGAAGCCCCAGTATCGTAATCAGCAAAGTAAACCCCGCGAACAGGTTCAGGATTTTGCCGAACCGCAGGTCGCCTGCATATTGTTTGTTGAACATCTCGTTCATAAAATAATAATCAAAAACGTGACCGGAGAAACCCGACTGCCACCTGGCGGAAATTTTATCAATGGCCGATTGCATGTCTGCCGTGTTGAGCCGGATGGCAAAGAGATTCGACACATCCTGGCTGAACCAGTGGATCATCGGGATCTGCGCTTCTTTCAGCGATTGCTGGTGATAATTCCTGATTACGCCGATGACCACCGAATATTCGTCATCATTCCCTGTATCGAGCGAAACTTTCTGCCCGATTGCCTCTTCAGGTGAACGGAATCCAAGCAGGCGCGATGCCTCCTCGTTGATCAGGATACGATGGTCGTTGGAAGGTGGATTATTACTGAAATTTTTCCCGGCTACCAGTTTCATCGACATCACATCGAGGAATTTGTCATCAATCCCGTAGAGGTAATAATTG